>DUNB01000133.1 GCA_012839585.1 Alcaligenaceae bacterium
AACGGTGCGAGTTGCTGTTATTATCCGTACCCTCAGTAAAAGCCAGTTATACCTTATTAAGCACGGCAGAGCGTAGGTTTCAAGCGGATGCCATTTTGCTTATGGCAGATACACCCTATGCCTTGCCAAGTCCCCATGATTCACCTGCAGCGGTGATGGGGCATTTGCTAAAAAGCGCTAGTGCTGAGCTGATGATTGCTTCGGTTAATTTGGTGCTGGCCGGAGGTACTTGCTTTAACTATCCTGGCACAGAGGCTTTACAGAATTTAAGTTCAGATGGGTCAAGAGCTTTCCTACCCTCAAAGGCGACGATTGAGTCCTTTGATTCGCTAGTGATTAGTTCTTATCAGCCCACGCGTTGGCCTCCAGAAGACGACTCCTTAAGCTCTTCACAGGTAGATGAGGCGCAGTTATTAGGTATTACACCCCGTCAATATGAGGTACTTGTACTGCTAGCACGTGGCTTGACCATTAAAGGTATCGCTTTTGAGCTAGACATTTCTGCAGCCACAGCCAAAGCTCATGCTGAAACCTTATATATACGTATGAACGTGAGTAATCGCAATGAGGCGGTCTATCAGGCTGTTGCCAAAGGAGCACGGTTAGGTATACCTACTTGGGAGGATTGATAAATGCTGCAAGCAGAATCAAAATACACCTAGCTAGTTGCTAGAGGTTAACAGTCTATCTGCTGTTGCGCTTAGTCCCAATACAACCAATACAGGAAGTATCCAGCCTAGGCCGAGTTGGGCGCCAGGTAGCTCTTGGAGCCAGTTAGGCAAAAAGTCACCTAGACCTGCTGCACGCAAACCATCCATAAAACCAAACAATGCGGCCACACCTAAGGTAGGGATAAACACCCTAGGTGCGCTACGCCAGCAAGACATAGCCAAACACAAAAACACTAAGCTAATGGCAATGGGATAGAGCGTTAACAAGGCTGGAACAGCAATAGCAATCAGTTGTGTGAGCCCTTGGTTTGCAATGAGCATACTAATTAGACTTAAAGCCACCACCGTTTTGGTATAGGAAATGTTCAGCAGCTGACTAAAATACAAACCACAAGCAGAAATTAAGCCAATCGCTGTGGTTAAGCACGCTAAAACAATAATCAAAGCTAAAAGAACATTACCCATAGAACCAAAAATATGGCTCACAAAAGCACTGAGGATGGGGGCTCCGGTAGAAGCATCCGGGGCTAAAATACCGCTGCTGGCGCCAAGCCAAATCAACGACACATAAACCACTGCCAAGCCAATTGACGCAATGAAGCCCGCAATAATGGTGTAGCGGGTTAAGAGCTTGGTTTCCGTAATGCCTTTATCGCTGATGGCTTTAATAATTACAATTCCGAACACCAAGGCGGCCAGCGCATCCATGGTTTGATAGCCTTGCGTGAAACCTTCAGCAAAAGCGTGTTTTACATAGGGGCCACTGGGTAAACTTACATCGCCTGCAGGCCAAAAAATGGCGGCAAATGCTAACGCAGCCAGTCCCGCTATTAAAATAGGCGTGATCAGTTTACCTACTGTATCTAATAGACGACCTGGATACAGGGCGATCAGCATCACAATAAGAAAAAAGATGAAGCTATAAACAGCTAAAGCGAGCTCACTCTCTCCGAGAAAAGGCACAAAGCCGATGGAGTAGGACACAGTAGCGGTACGCGGTGTAGCAAATAAGGGGCCAATAGTGAGGTAGATTAGGGTGCCAAAAATCGTGCCCGCGATTTTACCTATAGGTTGTGTTACCGCATTTAGGCCACCGCCTATACGTGCTAAGGCAACAACAGTCAGTAAGGGTAGCCCCACCCCAGTTAATAAAAATCCCAGAGCAGCAGACCAGCTTGTGTTCCCCGCTAGTTGACCTACTAGGGGTGGGAAGATGATGTTACCAGCGCCCAAAAAAAGAGCAAAAGTCATGAAGCCCAAGCTAATTAAATCTCGGGTACTAAGAGTGGAGTTCATAGAAAAAACACATGGGTGAGACAGAAGAGAGCGGTGGCTCAAGAGCCGTTTATCATAACGCAAATCAACTGGCTGATGGTACGGGTTCTCGGCTTTTTAACGTGGTCGATCCAGATAGGAAACATGGTAGGGGAGGTTTTTTTCCCTTCAGGCCAAGCCAAGAAAGTAAAAATAACAAGGCTTGCATCAGCGTGTGGATGACGATGATGGGGGGTAACCAGGGTGGCCAACTTAAACATTAACTACTATAGTTGGGACAAGGAGGGCGCTCAAAGCGCAGATAATATTCTTTCAAACAAGCCCCAGATTGAGTCCGTACGCTAAAAGTAACTAAAAAACGCAAATGGCTTTCATATAAACAATAACAATGCTTCTTTGATCTAAACCAGTTCCCTTGAAAGCCTATTTCGGTAGTCTGCAGTAAACATGACTAGTACATTCATGTTTTTTTCTAGTCATTAGAATAATGCAACTGTCACAAGGAAAGCGGCAATGAGGAAATCGTCAGCATCACCCTATTTAGTGCTTGGTGGCAGCACTTTTGCTTTTACTATTTGTTTTGCTGTCTGGATGATGTTTGCCGTGCTGGGCATTCCCATACGCACGGAACTGAATTTATCCGAAACGCAATTTGGCCTTTTGGCAGCGACGCCGGTGTTAACGGGTTCCTTAGTGCGTGTGCCATTGGGTATTTGGACTGACCGTTATGGTGGGCGTTTAGTGTTTTTGCTCACCATGTTGGTCGCCGTTATACCTATTTGGTTATTGGCTTATGCCACTCAGTATTGGCAGTTCCTTGTACTTGCCCTATTTGTAGGCTTAGTTGGCGGGTCCTTTTCTGTAGGCACCCCATATGTGGCACGTTGGTTCCCTCAAAGTAAACAAGGGTTGGCCATGGGCATATTTGGGGCTGGTAATTCTGGTGCTGCTCTGACCAAGTTTGTGGCGCCGGCTTTAATCGTGATGGCCGGTGGGGCTTGGACCATTATTCCCAAGGTTTACTCTATCGCTTTGTTGATCACAGCCGCCATTTTTTGGCTGCTCACTTCCTCTGATCCGGCCCATAAATCATCCCAATCTACAAGCCTTAAATCACAGTTAGCCTTATTAAAAGACCGACGAGTTTTACGTTATTGCCAATACTACTCCGTGGTGTTTGGTGGTTATGTGGCGTTGTCTTTGTGGATGACGCAGTACTACATCGGTGAATATGGATTCAGCATGAAACAGGCCGCTTTTTTAGCGGCCTGTTTTTCATTGCCCGGCGGTGTACTACGTGCCTTGGGTGGCTGGATATCTGATAAGTATGGCGCCTATAAAACCACTTGGTGGGTGATGTGGGTGTGCTGGGTCGCCTTTTTCCTTTTAAGTTATCCCCAAACCTCTTTTACTATCAGCACCGTTAATGGCGAGCAAAGCTTTCGCATCGCACTGGGCCCTGTCATTTTCACCGTTCTTATGTTTGTGGTGGGGATTGCAATGGCCATTGGAAAAGCCTCGGTGTTTAAGTTTGTCTCGGATGAGTTCAGTGAAAACATGGGGGCCGTTTCAGGCATTGTGGGCTTGGCGGGTGGGCTAGGTGGCTTTGTTCTGCCCATTTTATTTGGTCTGTTAGTCGACTTGACCGGTATACGCTCTAGTAGC
>DUNB01000012.1 GCA_012839585.1 Alcaligenaceae bacterium
CACGAAAGCTTAGGCCATTTACCCCCGTCGGTGTACCGACAACAACTGGAAAACTCTAGTTTAGAACTGTGTCAGTAAAGGGGAAGTGGACACTTCCATCGCAACTTATTTAAGCATGCTATGTTGATAAAGCAGCATGCTGATTTGTTTCCCAACTCAGGGAGCTTGACTGTAGCTCTTAGTAAATTCCATAAACGTACTCTTAAGCTTGATGAGGTCGATATTACCTCCAAAGCAATTATCAGTGTTATTGTCGATATCGCATATAAAAATCCAAGAACCTACCCTGTTTGTTTTGCAATACTAAGCAAGTTTATTTCATTACTTGATGACCGCAGTCAAAACACATTAATTCAAAAAATACAGAATAAGTTCACCAAGTTGAATAATGTTGGCTATATGGAAGTCTGGTTTCAGCGGGCGATTAAAAATAAGCTGAATGAGATCGAGCTGAATGAGCCCCTTTGTAAACTAGTAAAAGGTGAGAAAGTTAACATTTGGAACTCAGAATGGATCAGTAGTTGTAAGTTAACAAAACTAATGGACTCAGCGGACTTTATTGATAAGGATAAGTTAGATGAGGCAGAGCCAATTATCAACTCTCTTGAGTTCAACCTATTTGCCCAAGCTTCTGGATAAGGCATCAGCTTCGTATGATCATAAGTGCCGAATCACTGTTCGATAGCCAAATACTCATTCCTGCACGGGAGCGCACCGCCATCGACTGGCAGTCAGTCAATCGTATCGTCAGTGAGAATACAGATTTTCATCGTTTTGTTGAGCAGGTGGGCATCTACAGTCAAACAGGGCGCATGGTAAAAAGCGTTTGGAATAAGTAGATTGTTTTTAACTGGTTATTATTAGCCCCAAGGGAGCCTGACGGGCAAAAAGGATTGAGTGATGACTGAAGACCAACTGGAACAACAATGCCTTGAATGGTTTGCTGAGGGCGGCTGGGAGGTGGGTTACGGCCCTGATATCGCTCATGATGGCCCAAACCCTGAGCGTGCAAACTACCGACAGGTGTTGCTGCTAGCGGACGTTGAGGCAGCTCTACGCCGTATCAACTCACACCTGCCTGATACAGCCATTGAGCAAGCACTGGCGGTTGTTAGCAAACCTGAAAGCCTAGACACTGTTATCAGTAACCGTGCCTTTCATCGCTGGTTGCTCGATGGTGTGCCAGTGGAATACAAGGTGGATGAGAAAGTGGTGTATGACCACGCCTTTCTGATCGACTTTAATCAAGTGGCAACAAACCGTTTCCGAGCCATTAACCAGTTCACTATCGAGGGCAGTAGGCAGTTACGCCGCCCAGATGTTATCTGTTTTATTAACGGCCTGCCTTTAGCTGTCTTAGAACTTAAAAGCCCGGGCACAGAAAACGTGGGAATTTGGGATGCCTATAACCAGATACAAACTTATAAAGACGAGATCCCTGAGCTCTTTAGTTATAACGAAGCCATTGTTATCAGTGATGGTTACAATGCCCGTGTAGGTTCACTGACGGCTTCTCAAGAGCGTTTTATGCCGTGGCGTACACTACAGCATGAAGACGATAAGCCCCTTTTGGAGTGGCAACTTGAAGTTATGGTAAGAGGCTTTTTTAATAGGGAGCTATTTCTTACCTATATCCGTTACTTTGTGATCTTTGAAACAGATGCGGGCAAGACGATTAAAAAGATTGCGGGTTATCATCAGTTTCACGGGGTATTAGAGGCGGTCAAAACCACAGTAATCGCGGCACGGCATCCTGAGCAGTTTACCTTGGATGAGCGCAGAGCGACCTACGGTAGTGAGGTAGAGCCCGGTAGTAAAAAAGCGGGTGTGGTGTGGCATACGCAGGGTTCGGGTAAAAGCATTTCCATGTGTTGTTATGCAGGAATGCTCTTACAACAACCAGAGATGAATAACCCCACCATTGTGGTGGTCACGGATCGTAATGATTTGGATGGTCAATTGTTTGCGACCTTCAGCGCAGCCAAAGAGCTATTAAAACAAGACCCCGTCCAAGCGGATGACCGAGAGAAACTACGTGAACTATTAGCGGCACGGGAATCAGGCGGCATTATCTTTACCACCGTACAAAAGTTTGCCTTACTCAATGAGGAGACGGATCACCCTGTCTTAAATGGACGGCATAATATCGTGGTGATTTCGGATGAGGCACACCGTAGTCAGTATGGGCTAAAAGCCACGTTAAAACACGATGGCAGGTATGGCTATGGTTATGCTAAGCATATGCGTGATGCTTTGCCCAATGCCTCCTTCATCGGTTTTACAGGTACGCCTATTGAGAGTGAAGACAAAGACACTCGTGCGGTTTTTGGGGATTATGTATCTATCTACGATATTCAAGATGCGGTCGATGATGGGGCAACCGTACCCATCTATTTTGAGTCGCGCTTAGCGAAGCTAGATATTAATCATGAACAGATAGAAGAGCTGTCTGAGCAGGTCGATGAAATCGTTGAAGATGAAGAGGATTTAACAACGCGTGAGAAAACCAAAGGGCAGTGGAGTCGCTTAGAGAAGCTTGTAGGTGCAACGCCACGCTTAAAACTGGTAGCAGCTGACCTAGTGGCTCATTTTGAAAAGCGCCTACAGGTGATGGAAGGCAAAGCCATGATCGTGGCCATGAGTCGTGAAATCTGCGTACATCTTTACAATGAGATTGTGGCACTACGTCCAGAGTGGCATGATGACGATCCAGAAAAAGGCGTCATTAAAGTGGTGATGACCGGCTCCGCAGCAGACAAGGCGTTCATGCAGCCTCATATTCATAACAATCAAACCAAAAAACGCTTAGAGGCACGGTTCAAAGACCCGAACGACCCACTTAAACTTGTGATCGTGCGGGATATGTGGTTAACAGGGTTTGATGCGCCTGTGTGTCACACCATGTATATAGATAAGCCCATGAAGGGGCATAACTTGATGCAGGCCATTGCACGCGTGAACCGAGTTTTTAAAAACAAACCCGGTGGGTTAGTGGTGGATTATATTGGGATTGCGAATGAACTGAAACAAGCCTTAAAAACCTACACGGACTCTAAAGGCAAAGGTGAGCCTACGCATAGTGCGGAAGAAGCCTATGCCATTATGCGTGAAAAGCTCGACATTATTCATGGCATGTTTGCTAAGACGCCAAAAAGTGAAGGCTTTGATTACAGTGACTTTGAAGATAATGCCTTGCAGCTACTCATTCCTACAGCGAACTATATTTTAGGGTTAGAGGACGGTAAAAAGCGGTTTTCAGATACCGTATTGGCACTGAGTAAGGCCTATTCTCTATGTAATACATTAGATGAGACGCAAGCTTATCACACAGAAATTGCCTTTTTGTCCGCAGTGAAAGCCGCGCTGAGTAAACACAATAGTGCTGATAAAAAACGAAGTCAGGATGAAAAGGATTCTGTCTTAAAGCAGATCCTAGACAATGCGGTAATCGCTGAAGACGTTACCGATGTATTTGCCTTATGTGGTTTAGATAAACCGAACATTGGCTTGCTGTCCGATGAGTTTCTTGAAGATGTACGGCAAATGCCTTACAAAAACTTTGCCGTGGATTTGCTAGAAAAGCTACTTACAGACAACATCCGTGCTAATACTCGCAACAACGTTGTGCAAGAAAAGAAGTACAGCGACCGTCTTAAAGAAACCCTACGCAAATACAATAACCGAGGCATAGAAACCGCACAGGTGATTGAAGAGCTGATCGCAATGGCTAAGCAGTTTCAAGCTGAGCTCGCACGCGATGCCGCCTTGGGTTTGAATTCTGATGAAGTGGCTTTCTACGATGCGTTGGCTAATAACGAAAGTGCCGTCCGTGAGCTCGGTGATGAAACCTTAAAAAAAATCGCAGTAGAGATTACAGAAAAACTGCGCAACTCCACCACAGTGGATTGGCAGGTTCGTGAAAGTGTCAGGTCTAGGCTACGGATATTAGTACGCAGAACCTTACAGCGTTACCGTTATCCACCAGATCAAGCGCCTGAAGCCATTGAGTTGATTTTAGAGCAAGCTGAAGTACTATCGAATCAGTGGAGCTCTTAGGCTCTATCTTAGAGTCATGAATTACATCGAGTTAGCATGCTACTCATGTGGTAATTTTGTGTTTTTAATAAAAAAAATACCATTCGTAGGGTATCGCCAAGAGAGGCTCTCTTAGCTTAGCGATACCCTCATTCTCATAGTTTCCCCAACTCAGCCAACGACTCACACCCCTTAGCCCCGACCACGATGTGATCCAACACCCTCACATCCACCAACGCTAAGGCTTTCTGCAGATGCTTCGTCATTTCTATGTCCGCTTGGCTAGGACGTGGATCACCGGACGGGTGGTTGTGGGTCATGATCAGCGCAGCTGCGTTGTACCGTAGTGCGAGTTTGACTACCTCTCGTGGATAGACCGAAGCTTGTGTCAAAGAGCCTCGAAATAGCTCTTCAAAGCCCAGTACCTTGTGCTTAGCATCTAGCAAGAGCACGGCAAATACTTCATGCTCGTAGTCTTGTAGTAAGTTTTGTAAGTAGGTTTTGACGGCTTGAGGGCTGCAAATGCTACGACCTTTGCTTAAACGCTTTCTAGAGAGCTGATTCGCCATTGTGAGAATGTCCGCCTCAGAGAGGACGTTGGACTCCATCAAGTAAAGACCGGACTCAGAACACACTTTCATTTTGTGATAACGCATAACGGTTTCCTTTAGACGTAAAAAAAGCCACCCGTTCAGGTGGCTTATATGCTGGGTAAATAAGAGGGATTAAGCGCTAGCTCGTTGGTCTAGCTTTTCTACTAGAGAGGGAGAGGTGGAAGGGGTGTTAGACGCTTGGGTCTCTGGATAAAACTCTTCACTGTCTTCAAATGCACCATTGGCAAAGCCTAATCTAGCCGCTCGATCTAAGGCGGCTTGATCGTAGCCTGCACTCAGGCGTTGTTGGTGTAAGGCTTGGGCTTGTTGAATGGCTTTTTCAAGGCTTAGCCCATCTCGTACTGTCCACTTCCCCTTTACTGACACAGTTCTAAACTAGAGTTTTCCAGTTGTTGTCGGTACACCGACGGGGGTAAATGGCCTAAGCTTTCGTGGGTTCGCTCCTCGTTGTAATCCAATCGCCAGAACCACGCCATGTCTCGTACTTGATGTAATGATTCGAACAAATACGCATTTAAAAACTCTCGTCTAAATGTGCCATTAAAGCGCTCAATAAAAGCGTTTTGCTGGGGCTTACCCGGTTGGATATATTGTATTTTCACTTCGTTTTTCTCACACCAGTCCATTAGTTTGAATGAAATAAACTCAGGACCGTTATCAAGACGAATCTGCTGGGGCAGACCACGTTCTGCCTTTAACTGCTCTAAAGTACGGATGACGCGGTCGGTGGATAACGAGCTGTCCACTTCAATCGCCAAGCATTCCCGTGTGCCTTCATCGAGGACATTTAAGGTGCGGTAACGCTTACCGCAATAAAGCGTATCGTGCATAAAGTCTAGCGCCCATTGGTGATTTGGCTTGTTCTCCACCGCTAAGGGTTGAGGCGTGCGTTTGGGTAAAACGTGCTTCGTGCGACG
>DUNB01000134.1 GCA_012839585.1 Alcaligenaceae bacterium
GGTGCAGTGCACCACCAAAGGGGCCTCGGCCGCTAAAAACTGCTTAAAAAAGGCGCTGAATTCGCGCTGTTGCTCGTGCACAAAGCCCACATACATCTGCTGCATAAAGGCCTGAGCCTCGGTTTTAGTGATACCACCGCCGCTCATCACCTTGTTGCGCGCCAATTCTGCCACCTTGGGCAAAATCGCCAAATGCGTGGTCTGTACAAAATCGTAATCGTAGTATTCCCGTTTACGCTCTTTGTTGCTGCGCAAATCCACGCTGTAGCGCAGGTTTAGGTCCTGCAATTTGGTCAAATCAGTGGGACTGGCCTCGGCCAAATGGGCCGATCGATACAAACGACGCCATTGCACCGTTTGATTGTCCGTGGTCTTGTAACCACCCACATCTCTAAAGTTAGCAATTCCATCAAAAGCCAAATGGCGTTGTACTGAATTCATTCGTCTTTATCTCTAGGTAATTGTTTGGGCTGATCATCCAAGGAATCCGCCTCGCGACTTTCGGCCAGCATCTGCTTAAAGCCCTTCACAATCAGATACCCAGCCGCCAAAGCCCCGAATATAAATAACGCAATGCGCATAGCAATACCTCTCAAAAAAGGCGTGATAGCACTGCTTCACGCCATGTACTTCATTGAGATCATTGTATCTTAGGATTTATAGTAATCCGGATAAATCAAATCCCCGGTTAAACGCGCTCTGTTGGGCTCGACCTCTCTAAGTGGCTCGACGCGTTCCATGGTGGCTAGGCTACGTTGTGCCAAACGCTGATACATATGGGTGCCCAAGACCTTTTGTTTGATTTCCTCGTCCTTGAGCTCTTTAATGATTTTGGCCGGCGCCCCCGCCACCAATGAACGGGCTGGAATCACCATGCCTTTTTTCACAAAAGCCATCGCCCCAATGATGCTATCGGCGCCTACATCGGCCTGATCCATCACCACCGCATTCATGCCCACCAACACATTGCGCCCAATGGTACAACCGTGCAGCACCGCCCCATGGCCCACGTGGCCGTCTACTTCGACCACGGTGTCCTGTTCGGGCGTGCCGTGAATCACACAGGTGTCCTGAATGTTAGAGCCCTCTTTCATGATGATGCGACCAAAGTCACCGCGTAAACTAGCCAAAGGGCCTATATACACCCCAGGACCAATGATCACATCTCCAATCAACACCGCGGTAGGGTGCACAAAAGCGGTTTCATGAACCACAGGAACAATGCCATCAATGGCATAAATGTTTTGCATAAATTGTCTCCGTTAATACGAATAAGCGATTTGAAACCCCGTTGTTGTTTTAGGGGGCATACCATTGGCCTTTTAAGCCTAAACGACTTGCGTTGCATCAAACAACCCCAGCATAGCCCCAAAAACGTCATGAAACTATGGCAGACTGAAAGTATCACTTACTGCTAACAGGAGTTATTCATGCTTAAAGTCATTCAATCACCAGGTAAATATGTTCAAGGCGCTCAGGCACTACAAAAAATAGGTGAATACGTCAAACCCTTGGCTACCAATGCACTGGTACTTGCCGATGATTTTGTCATGAATCTAGTGGGTGAACAGGTTAAAACTAGCCTACAAGATGCTGGTTTAAAGAGCCACTTTGAAACCTTTAATGGCGAATGCACCCACGACGAAATCAAACGTCTGACGGAATTAGCCAAACAAAATGGTCACGACACCATTTTAGGCGTGGGTGGTGGTAAAACCATTGACACCGCCAAAGCCGTCGCCCACTTTGCCAATATCCCAGTGGTGGTGGCGCCAACGATTGCCTCTACCGATGCGCCGACCAGCGCCCTATCGGTGATCTACACCCCAGCCGGTGAGTTTGATAGCTACCTCATGTTACCCAAAAATCCAGAAATGGTGGTGATGGATACCACCATTATCTCTCAGGCTCCCGCGCGATTGCTGGTTGCAGGCATGGGCGATGCCTTAGCCACCTACTTTGAGGCCCGCGCCTGTTGCGCCACCAACCAACCTACCATGGCGGGCGGCACCGCCACCTTGGCCGCGATGACCCTAGCCGAACTGTGCTATGACACCCTTTTAATTGATGGCTACAAAGCCAAACTCGCCGTCGAAGCCGGCGCCTGCACCAAAGCCGTAGAAAACGTGATCGAAGCCAACACCTTATTAAGTGGTATCGGCTTTGAAAGTGCGGGCTTAGGGGCTGCCCATGCCGTGCACAACGGCTTTACGGCACTGACAGAATGCCATCACATGTACCACGGTGAAAAGGTTGCCTTTGGTACTCTGGTGCAATTGGTCATGGAAAACGGTGACAGCGAAGAACTGGAAAACGTATTGGATTTCTGTGTGGCTGTCGGCCTACCCGTCACCCTCGAAGAGCTAGGCGTCACCGCCACCGGCGATGAGCTAAAAGCCAAAGTCATGCAAGTCGCCCAAGCCAGCTGCGCCGAAGGCGAAAGCATCCACAACATGCCCTTTACGGTCAATCCTGATGTGGTCTATTCGGCTATTTTGGCTGCAGATAGACTGGGACAAGAGTGGTTATAAGCAGACTAACTGGTGATAAGGTCTGGCAGGTCTTATCGCCAAATAGCCAGATGGTCAAAGCCCCTAGCCTTTATCATCAAGCCGGCTAAGGATGTACAAGCCAAAACAAAGCCTCAAAGGATTCCCATATGGTTCTTTGAGGCTTTATTTATTTCCAAAGGAAATACCAGACCTAGATACGCATAAAAAACAGCGAAAACACTATGTTTTGGTGATTATCGTCTTTGCCATTAAAATAAGCAGTATCGCTCCTAAAAAAGCAAAAACAACAAAATCAAAGCACTAAGGCCCTTGGAGGGACATAATGAAAAAAAATGGCAAAAACAAAACCTGGGCTGAATTGAAGAAAGCCAAAAGCATGGCCGAGGGCTTGGCGGTGGCCAGTGTACTCATCAATCAGGCCGCCTATAAAACGGGTAAGTTTTTGTATGGGCTAAACACGCCCAAACCCTCGGCTTCTAACACTTCGTCACAGCCCAGTGCTGCGCACAAAACAACTGAAATGACGGGCCCTCACACAGAGACGGGAATCCCTGCAGAAACAACCATCACTGCAGAGCGCATCGCCGCTTCCGCTCACCACCAAGAAACCCATGCGGGCCAAGAGGCGATGTCGGCCTCTCACTATCACACTGACGGCACGAAAGAACACAATGACGCGCCTGCTGCTCGGGTAGAGGCGGAACTCATTTATAGCGATGATGAAAATGGGTTAGCCACTGTCTCTACATCCGTTAGCGAAGGGAGTACGGATCAAGCCGAGCTTACGACGGTATCTGCGGAGACTGAAGCTCAGGCTACAGAGAAAGCCAGACCTAACACCGAACCCCTCAGCCCCTTTACCAAGGGACTGTTGCAGCTAGACCATGACTTACGCACATTAAAAAGCGAATACGAAAAGGCACTGAGCGACACAGAGAAAAATGTGATTCATTTTAAGATTCTGCGACTGGAACGTAAGCGCAGAGAGTATTTGAGTCGCGGCGACAATAACTAACGTCAAAGGCAACGCTGAGCAAGAGCGGTGGCTGTGGATAGAGATGGAGTTGGGGCTGAGGATGGGGATTGGGGCAGAGGATGAGGATGCCTCTGTGACTAAACAGATATTACGTCAACGCCTACTTCACAAAGAGGTCTTTTTAACAAACCAACGTTTCAAAAACTCTCTTACCCCCTAGCTCTGAAAGCCCTCACTTACTCGGCTCCAACTCCGCCGAGCTTCTGCTGCTCCACTCCCTCTTCAGCTGGCTCCAATTCATCCACCTGCTCCGACTCCTCCACCGGCTCCACCACCATCGCCAATCGATCGGTTTCAAAGTCCAGATGAATCGGTTCCATATTGGGTAGTTTTTTGGTGATTTTGGTGGAGATTTGGCTGAAACGGTCTACTTTGCCATATAAACCTTGCTGGCCGACTAGAGCGGTGACAGTTTGGTTGTAATGGTTGCTGACCGTATTTAAGGTGTTGCCTAGCTTACTTAATCGTTCAGCGACGGTGCAGACTTGGTTGTAAATTTCTCCTGCGCGTTCGCTGATTTCTTGGGCTTCGGCGTGACTGCGTTCAATCATCCACAAATTCGACACGGTGCGCAAAATAGGAATCAAGGTGGTGTGTGACACCAACACAATGCCTTTTTTGTAGCCGTACTCAAACAGGTCCTTGTTGCTTTTGAGCGCCTCGATATAAGCGGGTTCTACGGGCATAAACATCAGCACAAAGCTGGGGCTGCGCATCCCCACCACGTTGGTGTAGTCTTTGCTCGCCAAGTCATCAATATGCTGGCGTACAGCACGAAAATGATCTTGCATGGCGACCTGATAGGCCTCTGGGGTCTGGGCGGCTACCGCGCGGTCATAGGCATTCAAGGCCACCTTGCTATCAATGATGATGTGCTTATTATCAGGCAGTTTTACCAGATAGTCCGTTTGCTTTTGCCTACCATCGACATCCTTAAAGGAGCGCTGCACCTCAAAGTGCGCGTCCTCGACCAAACCGCTCATTTCCAAAGTTCGGCGTAATTGCGCCTCGCCCCAGGCGCCACGCTGTTGCGAATCCCCTTTTAGGGCCGTCGTCAAATTATTGGCCTCTTGGCTCATCTGCAAACCAATTTCCAACACCTTTTTAATCTCATGATTTAAGCTGGTATGCCCCTGCAAAGAAGCATCATGAACCTGATTAATACGTGCCTGAAAACCGGCAATTTGCTCACGAAATGGAGCCAACAAATGCTCTAAACTGGTCTGCGTGGTTTGCGTCAGACTTTTCCCTTTTTCCTCAAAAATCCGATTGGCTAGATTTTCGAATTCGATGGCCAACGACTGTTTGGTCTGCGTCAGCTGCGCCTCAAACGACGCCTTTTCCGCCTGCAACACCTCTAGTTTCTTTTCCGCCTCATGTAACTGCTGCTGCGCTTGCTCAACACGCTGGCGCAAAAGCATCGCCGTATCCTTGTGTTCATCTAATTCAAAACTTAACCGCCGCTCGGTTGCCTGGGCAGTTTGTTGGGATTGCTCCCACAGCCGTTGCGATTGTGTAGCCTCGGCCTGTACCTGCAGCAACTGACGACCTTTGACGAGGGCGCCCAACACATAACCCAACAGGGCTGCGACAACGGCAACCACCACAGTAACTAATAGGGATTCGGTCAACATCAGGACTCCATCTGCTCAAAAAGCAGCGATATAACGGAAAAATAAAGATGTGGTTAACATAGCATAAAAGACACGCCACACCCCAGCAATGCGAGGCGGGTTGCCAACCATCACCCCACCCCCCACCAAAAACAAAAGCGACCCCAAAGGTCGCTTTTGTTATCTACCACGATGTTGAACACAGGAGCGTGTTTTGCTACGCAATCACACCGCCCCTATGCCAACGCTCTGGTTACTTATAGGTGTAGTAATAGTTATACGACGTCCCATACCCTAAGCGGAAGCGGCGTACACCGTTAAAGATCACCCCTTTCAACGGCTCATCCACACCCGCGGTACGTAAGCGTGCCACGGCGTCTTGAACCTCGCGTACGGTGCTTTGTTCTGCACGCACCACCATAAAGGCAGCGGCCACATGGGGCAGAATGGCAAGGGTATCGGCCACTGGCAACAACGGCGCCGTGTCAATGACGACGTGGTCGTAGTCCTCTTCGAACTGACGGATCAGATTACCAAAGGCGTCGCTCAACAACAGCTCCGCAGGGTTAGGGGGTGGTGTACCAGAGGGCAACACATAAAGGTAATCATTAATTTTAATAAGTGCGTCTTCTACGCTGACTTTGCCCAATAATACATCGGACGTACCGTTACGTTTGCGCTCGTAGCCAAAGTACTCGTGCAAACGACCACGACGTAAGTCCGTATCAACGATGACGACTTTTTTCTGCTCGATAGAGAGCAAAGCCCCCAAGTTCGCGGTCACGAAACTTTTACCCACACTGGCTGTTGCCCCCACGATGGCAATGGCTTTGCCCTCGGTGCCCATCATGGCAAAAGTCATCCCGGTGCGTAAAGAGCGCAAGCTTTCAATGGTAGGATCATCCGGTTTTGTCAGAGCCAACACCTGCCCAGCCCCCTGTGGTCTACGGCGACGGCCAGTAGTAGCAATACGGAACCCTTTTTGGTCTTCCGATTCCGGTAGGCTGACATAGGTGGTCAAACCAGTACGCTGCTCTAACTGTTCTGCGGTCTGTACCGCAGGACGGAGGAATCGACGAATCAAGGCCGCCCCTGCACCCAGCATCAAACCCAACATCGCAGCAACAGCCACAATCATCATGCGCTTAGGTTTAACCGGGCGCTCTGCCAACACCGCAAAGTCAATAATGCGTACATTACCAATGGTACCGGCTTCGGCCAAACGTAATTGCTGCGCATTGTTTAACAGAGAGATATAGAGCTGGGTATTAACCTGGGAATCACGCTCTAGACGTAGCAAATCGCGTTGTGCCTCGGGCAAGCTATCAATATGACCACCTAGGTCTTTGCTAGCTGCTTGTAAATTGGCCAACTGCTGATTCACCGCCTTTAACATGGGGTGATCTACCGTATAGCGTTGGCGCATCTCATCGCGTTTCATTTGCAGCTCTAGGCGACGGTTTTCTAAATCAATAGACTGCGTCAATAAACCACGGGTCTCATCCGGAATGCTGATGGTACCACTGCTGGAACGATACTGGCTGAGTTCCTCTTCTTTTTGCTCTACCTGTTGCTTAAGCATCGGTAGTTGTTCATCCAAAAAGACTAAGCTCTGACGGGCCTCGGCACTGCGACGCTGTACGTTTTGCTCTAGGTAGGTACGCGCGACTGCGTTCACAAAGTCCATCGCAAACTGCCTATCAGTACTTTGGTACTTAATGGTAATTACCTGGCCCTGTTTACCCGCCTGACTGACATTGAGCCCAGCTCGCAACTCAGCATACGTGGTGATAGGGGATTTTTTCTGCAGTAAAAAACGCGCTCCAGGATTGGCCTTCAGGTGCTTAATCGCTATATAAGCTTGTTCACCCGCAATGGTAAAGGCAATGCGTTGCCCCATACGGTCATCAGCCACTAAGACCTTGCCGTCCTCGTTTTGCAGCTCAAAGCCTTGCTCGGTTACCTCGAGAAAAAGCGGGCTACCGATAGCGCGACGTGGTAGGTTGAGCTCGCCCAGTTCTAGCACCTCTCCGCCCCACGCATAACGACCAAAACCTACCAAAGGTTCGGCCAATTCATCCGAGGAAGCCTCGTGACGACGCGCTAACCAGTCACCAATAATAGGAAAGCGATTAGCCACCTGTACATTGGTCGCCGCATTGGTGGCTTCAATTGCTTTTAACAGCACCTCGCGCGAACGTAGGATCTCCAATTCGTCACTAACAGCATTTTGCTGCAAGCCTAAACCATCGCTTAGCGCCGCTAAACCAGCAAAACTTGCACCGCTACGTTGGTCCTCGACCTGAATCAAAGCATCGGCCTCGTACACAGGCGGTGTTAATACGGCATAGCTAAGACCTAAACCTAACACCACCACAAATACCGCAGCAATTAACATCCAGCCTTGGATTAAAACGTTAACCAAGTCGGCTAAGTCAATCTCCTGATCCTCATCCACCGACCTAGTGGGATTGTTGCTATCCATCGCAGCCATTCTTGCTTTCCTGTTATTAATCAAAAAGGTTTTTACCTGTTACCAGACCCGATGCGGTAGGTAA
>DUNB01000135.1 GCA_012839585.1 Alcaligenaceae bacterium
CGTATAGAGCCTACTGTGATATCCGCATTGCGACGCATAAAGCTCAAGAGTGTGCTGCGCATACGCCTAGCAAAACGCTCGTTGATGAGTTCGAGCGTTTGCATACGATTACGAATAACACGATCAGGAGAGGTCAGGTCATAGGCTTTTATGCCATCGGAGGCATCTGTTTCCTGACCGGAGTCCTCTGATTCGCCGGTGACCCCAGCGAGCAGCGCATCAACTTCGTCTTGAGATAGGAAGCTTTGATAAGGCATTACTGAACCACAAAAGCGGTGAACAGCACATTAGCAATGCGCGGTACGATTGGGCCTGGACCATAAGAAGCGCTTAGCGCATCGGCTAAGGCATCCACGAGTTGTTCTCTTCCCTCTGGGGACTGTACGTATACGGGGTCTTGTTTAGAAAGGACTCTTAGGACGCGATCACGGACCACTGGCATGTATTCGTGTAATAAAGCGCCGGAGGCCTCGTCCTCTACCTGTAGCGTGATGGCGACATGCAGGACCCGTGGACGACTATTACCGGTAGTGATGGTAACGGTAAATGGGTCCAACGGAGAGAAAATGGGTTTGGCCGCAACGGGTGGGGGTGTGGGTTTGGCAGGGGCTTGAACCGATGCACCATCCACGACGTCCTCGGGCGTTGTGTCTTTATCTAAAAAACCGAGCAAAGGGGTGCCAGAGGGCCACGTATAGTAAAGCGTGGCGCCTACACTGGCTGCAATCACTATCAGCACCAGTAACAAAGTGCGCAGCAGTCGTTTTATAGCCGAAGGCTTACGCTGGCGACGTGCCGGGGCCTCTTCGGGCGCAGCAGCGGCAGCAGCAGGAGCAGAGCGTTTACGAGCAGTAGTAGATGTAGCCATGTGAAAACAACAACCCAGTTCAAAAAGGATCAGATATTAAGCAAATGTATCAATTATAGCATTAGGATCTACGGGTTGAGACGATGCGCGGGCTGGTAATAGGCCCGTATTTTCGTCGATTTGATCCATACCCGTTAGGCTAAACGCGGCTTGCTGTGATGGCTTTTTGTCAGGCTGTTGATCGGTATGAGCGGAAAAGCCTTGATCGCTGACATTGGCCTCGCCAAGACTAAGCCCTGCCTGAGCAAGCTGTTGCTGTAATTGAGGCAAAGCCTGTTCTACGGTCTGACGAGTCTGAGCATGGGCGGCAAAAATCATGGCACTGGCTATGCTATCGGTAACAGAGAGCACAATGCGTAAGGGGCCTAGTTCAGGCGGATCTAGGCGGATTTCTGCGGTGTTGATGCCAGGGTTTTGTGCAGCTTGTTGGCTAATCTGTACCATGACGCGACCAAAGTCCGTGCTCCATTGATTGACCTGATGCAAGGGCGTAGTGATTTGGGCGCTATGGGCCGTTGCCAAAGCACCAGGCTGGCCTGTAGTGGATTGAGCCAACGCCGCTTGCAAAGAGAATTCAGGTAATGAGGTGGTAGCAGGGTTTGCCGAGTTTAAGGGCGTTTGCAGTGCTGCGCTTAAGTCAGCCTTATGGGCATTAGCCTGTTGGGCTACGTCGGAACTGTTTGCAAACGCGCTAAAACGAGAGGACGCTTTGCGATCAGCCAGAGAAGGATTAGAGCGCCCATCGGCCTGTTGTTCTGTGAGCGAAGCAAAGGTAGAAAAACGACGGCTTTTATCGTCTAGATCGGTATTGAGCGATGCTTTCAACGTATTTGCGTCGGCTTGAAGCTGACGCAAAGCACTGGATTCGCGGGCAATGAACAAGGTGGCGTTCACAAAGTCCGCGGCATTTTTTTGCTGATCCACATCAGACAGATCTAGTTGCGCACGCGATTTTTTTTGTGCGGTGGTCTCTGCCTGCAATAAGGCTTTTAATTCGTTCAATTGATCAGGCTGTAGACCTAACTGTTCTAGTTGCGCCAACCATTTTCTCTGTGCCTGAGGATCTAAGCGCAATGCCTGCAATAAATCGGCAAGTTGTGGGTCTAAGGCGTCAATTTGCTCACCCAGCAGGGCCGCAAAAGCGGAGTCTGCGGAGGCCTCGGTCTTGTTAGAGAGCGAGCCTAATCCGGGTTGAGCCGAACCAGTTAGAGTTGACAGCAAAAGTGCGTTCATTCTTAAACCCAATTAATTAGAGTGGTGGAGTCGGTAATGCATAGCAGCAGAGATCTCGTCATTCTGGCGCTGTTCTTGGCGTAAAATACGTTGTGCCTGTTCACTATCACGGCGCTCTTGCAAGGTTTGATAAGCAGTCAAACGTTGCTTGGCAGCAAGCCAATGCTGCTGTTGAGTCATAATTTTAGCGTCTAATTGTGCTATTAGACTATTTTGCTGTGAAATAGCCTGATCCAAAGTGCCAATAAAGCGGTAAAAGTTGTGGTAGTTCGCTACAGACACCCCAGTTTGACTCGATTGTAGCAAACGATTGCTGTAGTCTTCGCGATATTGTTGTAGCGCGACCAATTGATGTTGAGCATTCGTTTTGTCTGTGTTCTGACGTTGTATATGCTGCGTTTGCTTATCAAGGTCTTCTTGGGCTAATGCGATTAAGGTTTTCATCGAACTATTAGGCATGTCCGGAGCCTCCTAAAATAGCATCGAGCTCAGCCACGGCTTGCTCAAAGTGTACCGGCGTGTCGACGCCCTGACGCAAATACGATTCAAGCCATGGGTAGCGCTCTAGGGCGTTATCAATGGTGGGGTCATTACCCCGTTGATAAGCACCCACCGCGATCAGGTCACGGTTACGTTGGTAGGTGGCCATGACTTGCTTAAATTGATGCATCAGTTGGATGTGTTCTGGGCTGACGACCGCCGACATAACTCGAGAAATCGAGGCTTCGATATCGATGGCGGGGTAGTGACCGCTTTCGGCCAGACGCCTAGAGAGCACAACATGACCATCTAAAATAGCACGGGCCGAATCGGCAATGGGATCTTGCTGATCATCCCCTTCGGTCAATACCGTATAAAAGGCCGTGATGGAGCCGGCGGCCTCGCCATTTTCAGTCTGGGCGCCATTGCCGGCCCGTTCAACCAGTACGGGTAGTTTATTAAACACAGAGGGCGGATAGCCCTTGGTGGCGGGGGGCTCGCCAACGGCCAGCGCAATTTCGCGTTGTGCCATGGCATAACGCGTTAAGGAGTCCATGATCAAAAGGACGTGTTTGCCTGTATCACGGAAATGCTCTGCAATACGGGTAGCGTAGACCGCACCTTGCAGCCGCAATAACGGCGACACATCCGCCGGCGAGAAGGTGTGCAACGACAA
>DUNB01000136.1 GCA_012839585.1 Alcaligenaceae bacterium
CCATACACCCCTAAAGAGGTGATGGCTAAGATATAGAGTAAGCCGGCATTCACATCAGCCAACACCATTTCAGGTCCAAACGGGATCACCGCCCAAGCAGCCAAGGCTGGCATCAAGGTCACCACCGGTGCCAACACAAATAAAACTCGGTTAGCTTTAGAAGGAACGATGACCTCTTTGGTGAGCAGTTTAAAAACGTCTGCAAAAGGCTGTAGTAGACCTCGGTAACCGACCCGGGTTGGACCACGGCGTACGTGCATAAAACCGATCATCTTGCGTTCCCAGTACGTTAAGTAGGCGACACATAAAATGATAGGTAAAGCGATACAGACAATTTTGATTAATGTCCATACCACGTACCAGGCCGTTGGTCCGATCAAGTCGGAGCCAAAAGTTTGAATAGTAGACAGCAATTCCATTACACGCGCTCCACTGTCAGTTGGCCAAAGGCGCTACCTAAGGCAGCTGTTTCAGCAAAAGCAGCAGCAACACGCACGCTATTGGCCGCAATCGTATTATCTAATTGCGCTGTTAAGGTGACCTCGCCTTGAGCTGAGCGTACACGAACCTGATCACCATCAACCAGTTGCAACTGGTTTAAGGTATCAGCATGCATGCGAGCCGTAGGCAAAGCGCTGGCGGGAGTTTGCTGCAAAGGTTCTGAACGACGAACCATAGAGTCAGTGCGATAAATCGGCACATCTGCGACTCGCTCTAAACCTTCCACCTGGGCAACTAGAGCCGGTGCTGCTTTGATCTCGTTAGACAAGCGGTTTGCTACACCAGAGCTAATCACTGTATCGCGCACGGACTCAGAGGTTTCCTCGTCAAAGCCTTCTAGCTCGAACAAGTTACCTAATACACGTAAGACTTTCCAAGCGGGTCGGGAATCAGCAACTGGAGCCGCAATGCCTTTGAAGCTTTGAGCACGGCCTTCGGCATTAACAAAAGTACCAGAGGTCTCAGTAAACGGGGCAATTGGCAACATCACATCGGCCCAATCCTGAGCGGCTGACTGATAAGGTGTCAACGCAACAGCTAAGGTAGAGGCTTTTAGCGTCTCTACGGCTCGTGCACCTAAGTCACTGTCTAAGCCTGGTTCTACGTTCAGTACAAAGTAAGCACGTAAAGACTGTGCCAACATTTGCTCTGCTGTTAAGCCACCCCTCACGGGTGTGGCTCCAGCTAAGTAGCCACCTACGGTGTTACCACCAGCAGTTAAGAAACCAAGCGTGCCACCTAAGGTTTTAGCTAGTGCAGAGGCATTAGCCATAATCACACTGGCCTGATCCGAAGACACGGCCATATTGCCTAGGAACACCGCTACCCGTTCGCCCGAAGCCAAGCTTTCAGCGATCAACTTAGCTGCATCCGACGCCTGCACTGAATCAAATTCAGCAGCGGGAGTTTGGTTTTTGGCTTGTGCAGCGGCTACCGCTACTTCGGCCACGGCATTCGCAAGCTGGCTAGGTGCCACGGTCATACGACCGGCGATATGGGTAAAGAGCGGATCGTCCGCTGCCGAGTCAATAAAGGAAACTTGAGTGCCATGTTTAACGGCTTGGCGTAAACGCTGTGCCATCAACGGATGATCTTTGCGTAAGAACGATCCAATGACGACCACGCGGTCCAACTGGTTTAGCTCTGTCAGAGGCATACCCAACCAGGGGGTGCCATCTAAAGCAGAATCAAAGCGGGCATCCGTTTGACGTAAACGGAAGTCCACGTTCTCTGAACCTAGAGCACGGGTTAGACGTGCCAACAAGGCTAGCTCTTCGGTGGTGGACTGGGCGCTACCAATGGAGCCAATTTGATCGTTGCCAAATTTTTCCTGAATGGCTTTTACCCCATGCACAATCATTTGCAACGCGTCGTTCCAAGACGCCTCGCGCCAAGAGCCGTCATTTTCACGGATCATTGGGTGCTGTAAGCGGTCTTGATAGAGACCCGCATAAGCAAAGCGATCACGATCACTGATCCAGCATTCGTTGACCTCTTCGTTTTCAAAAGGCACAACGCGCAGCACTTTGTCCGTTTTTGTGTGAGCAACAATATTTGCTCCAACACTATCGTGTGGACTAACGGTGCGACGACGACCTAATTCCCAAGAACGTGCTTGGAAGTGGAACGGCTTGGATAGCAAAGCACCCACAGGACACACATCGATCATGTTGCCTGAGAGTTCAGATTCTACAGCGCGTCCAACAAAGGTCGTGATTTCAGCGTGTTCACCACGCCCGAGCATACCTACCTCTTGGATACCGGCAATTTCTTCGCCAGTACGTACGCAACGCGTACAGTGGATACAACGTTGCATGGCCTCTGTAGAAATCAAAGGCCCCATGGATTTAGCGGTTACAACACGTTTTTCTTCCTGGTAACGAGAAGCTGAGCCACCATAACCTACAGCTAAATCCTGCAGCTGACATTCTCCACCCTGATCACACACTGGGCAATCGAGCGGGTGATTAATGAGCAAGAATTCCATCACATCTTTTTGTGCGGAAATGGCTTTTTCGGAGCGTGTATGCACCACCATGCCATTGGTCACCGGCGTAGCGCAGGCGGGCAAAGGCTTAGGGGCTTTTTCTACGTCAACCAAGCACATGCGGCAGTTTGCGGCAATGCTAAGTTTTTTGTGATAACAGAAGTGCGGCACATAAACCCCAGCGTCGTGGGCAGCCTGGATGACCATGCTGCCTTCAGGGGCTTCGAGTTTGATGCCGTCGATGGTGAGTTCTACCATTAGTTTGTCCTGAGCCTACAAATATTGGGGCACCACGCAGCTTTTATGCTCGATGTGGTGTGCGAACTCGTCGCGGAAGTGCTTAACAAAACTACGTACAGGCAAAGCGGCGGCATCACCTAGAGCACAAATGGTGCGCCCCATGATGTTACCAGCGATCTCATCAAGCATATCGAGGTCTTCGATACGACCTTGTCCATTTTCGATGCGATGCACCATACGCCATAACCAACCTGTACCCTCGCGACCCACGAAAGTTGTGGTCAATGTAC
>DUNB01000013.1 GCA_012839585.1 Alcaligenaceae bacterium
CGCTGTCACCGTCCAAAGCTTAGGCGGCACAGGCGCCTTAAAACTAGGCGCGGACTTGTTAAACGAGATAACTCCGCAAGCTACAGTCGCCATCAGCAATCCTAGCTGGGAAAACCACCGTGCCATTTTTGAAAAGGCCGGCTTCCAAGTTGTGGACTACCCTTACTACGACGAAAGCACCAAAGGCTTTGATTTGGCTGGCATGCTGCAATACCTAGAGCAACTTCCCGCTCAAAGCATCGTGGTATTACATGCCTGTTGTCACAATCCAACCGGCATTGACCCGACTTTTGAGCAATGGCAACAAATTGCCGATACTATCGTCGCCAAGCAGCACATTCCTTTTATGGATATTGCCTATCAAGGTTTCGGTGCTGGCCTAGAGGCCGATGCCGCTGCGGTACGTCTTTTTGCTGAACGCAACATTCCTATGTTGGTGAGCTCGTCTTTCTCTAAGTCCTTCGCTTTGTATGGCGAACGCGTAGGTGCCTTAACTGTCATCACCACCGACGCCGAGCAAAGCCCAAAAGTACTAAGCCAGCTCAAACGCTTAGCCCGCTCTAATTACTCCAATCCGCCCACACACGGCGCCAAAATCGTGAGTTTAATTCTGAGCGACGAAACGCTTTTCCAGCAGTGGAAAGACGAACTAGAACAAATGCGCCTACGCATCCGCTCCATGCGTGAACAGCTGGTTCTCAAGCTCAAAGAGCAGGGTGTGGCGCAAAACATGGACTTTGTTCTAACACAAAATGGCATGTTCTCTTATTCAGGCTTAACTCAGCCCCAGGTACAACGTCTACGTGACGAGGACAGCATCTACGCTTTAGATACCGGCCGTATCTGCGTGGCAGCGCTTAACGCCACGAATATCGACACCGTAACCGCCGCTATTGCCCGCGTTTTACGCTAAGTCACACTGGCTGTACCCGCTTATCAAGGCAAACCATGGCTCAACGCCGGTTTGCCTTGATTTTTATGGTTTTTTAGTTGACAATAAAGCTGTATATAACTCCAGTTTATTGGGTGAGCCGTGAAACTTACAGCCCGTCAACAGCAAATCTTCGATTTAATTCGTACCGAAATCCAACGCACCGGATTTCCCCCTACCCGCGCTGAAATTGCCAACACCCTTGGCTTTAAATCCGCTAACGCTGCCGAAGACCATTTAAAGGCCTTGGCTCGCAAAGGGGCCATCGAACTGATTGCAGGCACCTCCAGGGGCATACGGCTACTCATCGAGCCCCCTACCTCCCCTCAGCCCACTCTCCCTATCATCGGTCGCGTAGCAGCCGGTAGCCCTATTTTAGCTACCGAACACATCGAGCGCGAAATAGGTGTGGAGCCCACCTTATTTAGTCAAACTCCCGACTACTTATTACGCGTACGCGGCTTAAGCATGCGTGACGCCGGCATCCTAGAGGGCGATTTACTCGCCGTTAAAAAAACCTCCGAAGCCCACAACGGCCAAATTGTTGTTGCCCGTCTGGGGGATGAAGTCACTGTCAAACGCCTACAGCGCAACGGCAAAAAAATCGCCTTACTACCCGAAAACCCAGACTTTGAACCCATCATCGTACAGCCCGATGATGACTTCAATCTAGAAGGTATTGCCGTCGGATTGATTCGCGATCAGCGCTTCAACTAACAGCCAGCACAACTAAAAAAACAAAGCAACTCTAGCTTCATTTACCGCAAAAAAGCCAAAGCCGTTTTTTAATTTTACTCCCGCCCAAAAAACAGCGATACGCCTAGCAGCACCAAAAAATAAAGCCCCTTAATTGCCAGAGCCTCTTTAGGTTGGGATACATCCCAACCCATATCAAGAAGGCTTGCCATTAAGGGGCTTTTTGTTGCTGTGGCTTAGTGTTTAGTTAAACCACCCGTTGCCTCTGTGGTAGGCTTCGCAGCCACTGCGGCCTCGGCCGTAATGCGTGCTAACTCCTCGTCAGATAAAGGTGTAGTAGGACGCTCTAAAGCCACCTCTAACACACGATCAATCCAACGTACAGGAATGATTTCCAAGGTGTTTTTCACATTATCCGGAATCTCCGCCAAATCTTTGACGTTTTGCTCTGGAATCATCACGGTTTTGATACCACCACGCTGAGCCGCTAAGAGTTTCTCTTTAAGGCCACCGATTTCCAAGACCTCGCCGCGCAAGGTAATTTCACCGGTCATTGCCACATCAGCACGGATAGGAATACCCGTTAGCGAAGACACAATCGCCGTGGTAATAGCAATACCTGCCGAAGGACCATCCTTAGGTGTGGCACCATCTGGAAAGTGAACGTGCAAATCACGTTTTTCAAAGATAGGTGTCGCAATCCCCCACTGCTGGGCACGTGAACGCACTACTGTGCGTGCCGCCTCGACAGACTCTTTCATCACATCGCCGATAGAACCTGTGCGCTGGATATTGCCTTTACCTGGCATATCTGCTACCTCAATGGTGAGCAAATCACCGCCGACCTCGGTCCAAGCCAAGCCAGTGACCTGACCCACTTTGTTCTCGGTTTCCGCAATACCAAAGTCAAAACGACGTACACCTAAGTAATCGTTTAGGTTTGCGCTGTTCACCACCAAGGTCTCGCCTTTTTTGCCTTTTTCTAAGGTCAAAAATTTGTGTACGGCTTTACGACAAATCTTACTGATTTCTCGCTCTAAAGAACGCACACCTGCTTCGCGAGTGTAGTAGCGCACAATATCGCGTACCGCGTCTTCGGTGATTTCGAGTTCGCCCGTTTTAACACCGTTGTTTTTCATCAGCTTAGGCACTAAGTGCTTAAAGGCGATGTTCACTTTTTCGTCCTCGGTATAACCCGATAAACGAATGACTTCCATACGGTCTAATAAGGCCGGAGGAATATTCAAGGTGTTACTGGTGGCCACAAACATCACATCCGACAGATCAAAATCCACCTCTAGGTAGTGATCCTGGAAGGTGTGGTTTTGCTCTGGATCCAAGACCTCTAGCAATGCCGAAGACGGATCGCCACGGAAATCCGCACCCATCTTGTCAATTTCATCTAACAAGAATAACGGGTTGCGCACCCCCACTTTGCTCATATTCTGCAAAATCTTGCCAGGCATCGAACCAATATAGGTTCTGCGGTGACCGCGGATTTCTGCTTCGTCACGTACACCACCTAAAGCCATACGCACGTATTTACGATTGGTGGCTTTAGCAATGGACTGCCCTAGCGAGGTTTTACCTACCCCGGGTGGCCCGACTAAACACAAGATCGGTGCTTTTAGTTTGGAGACACGTTGCTGTACAGCTAAGTATTCAACAATGCGCTCTTTTACCTTATCCAAGCCGTAGTGGTCGGCATCTAATACGGTTTGCGCATTCGATAGCGAGTTATTAATACGGCTACGTTTGCGCCAAGGCAAACCAATCAAGGTGTCTAAGTAATTACGCACCACAGTGGCTTCTGCCGACATCGGTGACATCATTTTGAGCTTTTTCAGCTCGGCTTCGGCTTTTTTCTGCGCGTCTTTAGGCAGTTTGGCTTCCTCGATGCGTTGTTCGAGTTCCTCGATTTCCGCACCGTCTTCGCCTTCTCCGAGTTCTTTTTGAATGGCTTTCACTTGCTCATTCAAATAGTAATCGCGCTGGCTTTTTTCCATTTGCTTTTTGACACGCCCACGAATACGTTTTTCGACTTGCAAGATGTCGATTTCTGTTTCGAGTTGAGCCAACAAAGCCTCTAGACGCTCGATGACCGCAATGGACTCTAGCATCTGTTGTTTTTGCTCAAGCTTTAAGGGCAAATGTGCCGATACGGTATCTGCCAAACGGCTGGCTTCGTCAATAGCACTTAAAGACGTCAAAATCTCTTGTGGAATCTTTTTGTTTAATTTGACGTACTGTTCAAATTGAGCCACCACCGCACGGCGCAAGGCTTCAGCCTCGGATGGGGTTTCTTCAGCTTGTTCTACCGCAATCGCTTGGCCACTGAAATGCGTTTCGTTATCAATGACCTGATTAATCTTGGCACGCTCTACACCTTCGACTAGCACTTTAACGGTACCGTCAGGCAGTTTGAGCATTTGTAAAATCGTTGCCGCACAACCGATTTCATACATATCATCGACTGTGGGTTCGTCTTTGCTAGCCGTTTTTTGCGCTACCAACAAAATGGTATTGCCCGACTCCATCGCCAACTCTAAGGCTTTGATGGAGCGAGGACGTCCAACAAATAAAGGAATCACCATATGCGGAAACACCACCACATCGCGTAAAGGCAATAACGGCAGTTCCGTGGGTTCCATTGATAAGATCTGGCTTGCAGACATAGTAATTTCCTTTTAATTACCTATAGACCACAAGGGGAAGCAAAGATAGCTTCCCCTTGTGGTTCTAGCTCCTGACTTACAGATAGTGGCGATCTTGATGATTTCAAGGGCCCCTGTGTAAAAACAGTGCTTTATTGGTATAGCGATGGGTTAAGCCACCGCGTTATCATGCGCTGCCGGTGTTGATTCGCCTGACGCATACACCAGTTTTGGACTGGCTGTGCCTAAGA
>DUNB01000137.1 GCA_012839585.1 Alcaligenaceae bacterium
TTACCTCTAGATGCAGATCTTGGTCTGATCGCGTGCAAGCCTTGCGTTCAGCAGGTGTTGCACCGCAACGAATTATGTTGGATCCCGGACTGGGTTTTGGTAAAACCGTAGAACATAATTACACCCTCTTACGAGATCTAGAAAAAATTCAGATAGACTCGTATCCGTGGTTAATCGGCCTCTCTCGTAAATCGATGATTGGTCACGTAGTGAACAAAGCGCCTCAACAGCGATTAGCGGGTAGTTTGGCCGGCATGTTGGCCGCCGTCTCTCGTGGTGCAGCGGTATTGCGTGTTCACGATGTAGCGGAATCCGCTGATGCACTAAATGTATGGTTAGCTGTAGAACAAGGAATAAAGAATGAGCACTCGTAAGTATTTTGGGACCGATGGCATTCGCGGTCGAGTTGGGGGGAGCACCATCAATGCAGAGTTCGCTTTGCGTTTGGGCTATGCCGCTGGGGTGGTTTTATCCAAAACCCAATCCTCGGTAAACCGACCCACCGTCGTCATTGGTAAAGACACCCGTATCTCTGGTTATATGCTGGAATCCGCCCTAGAGGCGGGCTTGTCTGCGGCTGGGGTGGACGTGTTGCTGGCCGGTCCAGTGCCTACACCTGCCGTCGCTTACTTAACTCGTACCCTGCGTTTAACCGCGGGGATAGTGATCAGTGCTTCCCATAATCCTTACGATGATAACGGCATCAAGTTCTTCTCCGCGCAGGGCATGAAACTACCGGACGAGATCGAACTGCAAATCGAAGAAGCCATCGACTTACCTCTGAACTGTGTGTCCTCCGACAAACTAGGGCGCGCCCGTCGTCTCGAGGACTCTGCCGGACGTTACATCGAGTTCTGTAAGAGCACCTTCCCGAATGACTTGGATCTGGGCGGGGTCAAACTGGTGGTGGATGCAGCCCATGGGGCGGCTTATCACATCGCGCCCCACGTATTTCGTGAGCTAGGGGCCGAGGTCCACGCCATTGGTTGTGAGCCAAACGGCTTTAATATCAATGATGGCGTAGGGGCTATGCACCCAGAACACCTGCTAAAGGTCGTACAAGAGCGCGGTGCAGACATAGGCATTGCCTTAGATGGGGATGCAGACCGTATACAAATGGTAGGCAGCGATGGTCGTCTCTATAACGGGGATGAACTCCTATACATGATCGTGCGTGACCGTATGCTCACCCAAGAGGTCAAAGGGGTAGTCGGCACCTTGATGACAAACCTAGGTCTAGAAAACCGCCTTAAAGAACTAGGTGTGGAATTCGTACGTGCCAATGTGGGTGATCGCTACGTACTAGAACAATTACTTGAAAAAGGCTGGTTGTTCGGTGGTGAAAGCTCAGGACACTTACTGTGTTTAGATCATCACACTACCGGTGACGGTATTATCGCGGCTTTGCAAATCTTGACCGCGATGCGCCACCACGGCAGTCTCCTACGCGAACTGGTAGCAGACCTGAAAATGTACCCGCAAAAAATGGTGAACGTGGCCTGGGAAAAAGGTCGCGACTGGACTCAGTGCACCGCCTTGGTACAAGCCAAAGAGGCACTAGAGGCTGAATTGGGCAACCGTGGCCGGGTCCTGGTTCGTCCCTCCGGTACCGAGCCTAAACTACGCCTGATGGTAGAGGCCGAGGACCAAGCCTTGGTCGATGCGGGCATCGAGCGTCTGTTGGCCGTAGACCTTTCCTAATACCGACACGACTCTGTCACAAAAGGGTCAAAAAAACGCAACATAGCTTTGGCATCATGGTTCTACCATATAGGAGCCAAAGTTATGTTGCAGTCCTCTGTAGTATCCCCCTTATTAGCAGAACAAATCTGGCAGAGCCCGCAAAACGACGGGCTACAGTTGCGCTTAGCTACCAGCAAAAAGGATCTTAAAGCCGTACAACGTTTGCGCTTTAAGGTGTTTAGTGAGGAGATGCAGGCGGTATTCCCCCATGCCTCGATGGGCCTAGATCAGGACGAATACGATGCGTGGTGTGAGCACTTTATGGTCTTAGGTGGATCCAGGCAAAAAGTGGTTGGTACCTACCGTCTCTTAACGCCCGAACAGGCCCTGCGCTTAGGGCGTTATTACTCGGAATCAGAATTCGAGTTAGGCCCTTTAGATCACATTCGCCACCAGATGGTAGAGGTGGGGCGTTCTTGCATACATCCCAAATACCGTCAGGGCAGTGCCATCATGTTGCTTTGGAACGGGATCGCCAATTTAATGCGTTTAGGGGGCTACCGTTATTTACTGGGCTGTGCCAGTGTTAGTCTACGCGATGACGGTGTGACCGCTGCCAAAGTGTGGCGCGAGGCACAGCGCCGTAAGCCACAGCACCCTGAGGTACCACAGCTTATACCGCACCATCGTTACCCCGTGGAACGCATGCAAAGTGATCTGCCTGCACGTATTCCACCCCTGATCAAAGGCTATTTGAACTTAGGCGCTGTCTTATGTGGCGAACCCGCTTGGGATCCGGACTTTAATACTGCCGATTTTCCTGTGCTTTTAGACATCACTCAAATGCCTGCTCGTTATAAAAAGCACTTTGGGTTAGAAGACTAAGGTTTTGCGCTCAGCCATCAAGAGTTCCTGATCACAACAGGATGTTCTAGATGGCTGGTTTTTTTGGTCTATTGAGATCCTCTTCGCCCTAAACGACGAGGCTTTTCGCGCATTGTGCTAAAAACGGTTTTCTAACCGAGAAAAAGGAATTCGACTAGAGGGATTCGCTTTCTGTCTGGGCTAATAAACCGGTTTTATAAACCAGTTTGACACGTAAATCCGCCTTGACCCATTCGCTTTGCTCGGTGCGCAAAGAAAATTCCGACAAAGGGCGGGCGGCAATCCAATGTTTATCAGCAAAAATCGTGGCGCCAGATTCATCCACCTTGACCTGCAATGGCAAAGCATCCAAGTCTTCGCGACGGCGCATCAGCATCGCGCTGAGGCGCAAACATAATAAGGCCAGCCATTCAGCTCGATTGGTCGTGGGGTTTTTGAGTTTATCTAATCGGCCTTGTTGGCCCAAAGATAAAAAGGCCAGTAAGGACTGGTCATCCTTGGAAAAGCCTGGCATATCCGCATGGCCCAACACATAAGCCGTGTGCTTGTGGTAATCGTTATGGGCAATGGATAAACCCACCTCGTGCAGATCAGCAGCCCAACCTAAGGCTTTGCTGAGTTCTTCGGTCTCTGGAGTGGATTTAAGCTCTAGCTGTGCAAACAGCGCCAACGCCGCTTGCTTGACGCGTTGTGCTTGTTTGAGGTCAATGTTGTAGCGTTTGCTGAGCTGTAAAACGGTTTCTTCACGTTTGTCACGCTGGGAATCACGGCCCAACATATCGTATAAGACCCCCATACGTAGCGCACCTTCACCGCGTTGCATGGATTGAATTTTCAGCTCTTCAAAAATCGCGATCATAATCGCCAAACCAGCGGCCAGTACAGGGATACGGTGTGGTTTTATGCCCGGTAAATCCTCTACAATGACACGCTTGTCTCGTACCAGTTTTTTGCGCAGCATATTCATACCCTCTAGGGTAATGCCACGCTCAGAATAGCCGTTAGCGACCAAGATGGCCTCGATCCCTTTAGCGGTTCCAGAGGACCCATAGGCCTGTTGCCAACCGGTCTTACGGTATTGTTGGGCGATCACCTCGATTTCGCGTCGGGCGGCTAAAACGGCCTGATTCATGCGGTTTTCAGTGATGAGGCCAGTGCCAAAAAAACGATCGGTGTAGCTGACACACCCCATGGGTAAAGAGGACAGCAGTTGCGGCTGGGTTTTGCGCCCGATAATGATTTCTGTGGAGCCACCGCCAATATCCACCATTAAACGGTGGGAATTAGACGGGGGTAATGCATTATTTACCCCGGCATAAATCAGGCGGGCTTCTTCGTAGCCAGAAATGATTTCGATGGGAAAACCGAGGGCTTCTTCGGCGATGGGCAGGATTTCATCTCGATTGCTGGCCACCCTAAAGGTGTTGGTGGCGACGGCACGCACCCGATTGGGGTGAAAGCCTTGGATGCGTTCATTAAAACGCTGCAAAATAGTGATGGCACGCTTTACTGCATCGGGGTGAATGCGTTTGTCGGGGCCCATTTGGGCGGCTAAACGCACCGACTCATTCAGGCGGTCAATGGCATAGATTTGCGCATGGCCATTATGTTGTTCCACCCGCGCGATGGATAAACGAAAGCTGTTAGAGCCTAAGTCAACGGCAGCAAGTAATTGGTCCATAAGGGATCATAGGTGATAAGTTATGTTGCAATTATACGTTCAAGTGACCAAAAACACAGTGATTAAGTGTGAGACGAAAGGGTCTTCTTGCGGTGTAGCAAAAAAACAATGTCATAAACAAGTAAAATAAATACAGTATAAGGATTGTGGTACTAACGATGAATGTAGAAGACTGCCCCATGATTCCTAATCCAGATGTGATGCTTATTAACCGTGAACTGTCCTTGTTGAAGTTCAACGAACGTGTGATGGCGTTGGCGGAAAACCCGTCTACGCCTTTATTAGAACGATTACGCTATCTATGCATAGTGAGCTCGAATCTGGATGAATTCTTTGAAATCCGTATTTCTTCGCTCAAAGAACAAATCGCTCAGGCCCCGCATACGGTGCGCGCCGATGGTTACACCTCTACGCAGGCCTTTGAGCGCGTGCAGCTGGCCACGCACCAATTGATCGATAAACAAAACCAACTCTTGTTGAATCAAGTCCTGCCCGCCTTAATGGAAGAGGGCATAGGGCTATTGCGTGCGCCACAGTGGACCGAGGGACAGCGCCAGTGGGCTTATGACACTTTCAAACGCGAGGTCATGCCGCTGCTAACGCCGATTGGCCTAGATCCCGCCCATCCTTTTCCGCGGGTCTACAATAAAAGTCTTAACTTTATTATTTCCTTAGCAGGCGAGGACGCGTTTGGGCGTACCGGTTCTATTGCTATTGTGCAGGCGCCGCGTGCATTGCCACGCTTACTCAAAATGCCCAAAGAGCTCGCCGGCATTCCGCATGGCTATGTGCTGTTGACCGCCTTAATCAGCACCTTTGTCGAGGACCTGTTCCCAGGCATGGATGTCAAAGGCTGCTACCAGTGGCGCGTAACGCGTAATAGTGATTTGTTCGTGGACGAGGAGGAAATCACCAACCTACGCCAAGCCCTACAAGGCGAGCTATCACAGCGTAACTTTGGCGCCGCCGTACGCTTAGAGGTGGATCTGTCCATGCCGGACAATTTGGCGTTGTTTTTACAGCGTGAGTTTTCACTCACAGAAAATGACACCTATAGGGTGGCGGGGCCAGTCAACCTATCGCGTTTATCACGTTTATGTGATGTGCCAGACAGACCGGATTTGGTCTTCGAACCCTATCAGGCTCCCATCCCTGCTCCCTTTGATAAATTAGACGGCCCCAGGGATTTATTTAAAGCCATTGCCAAACAAGATCAACTGTTGCATCACCCGTACCAGTCATTTCAGCCGGTATTAAGCTTTTTACGTGCTGCCGCTTTAGACCCGCAGGTGGTGGCGATCAAACAAACCATTTATCGCACTGGCGAGGACTCCGAGTTAATGAATCTGCTGATGCAGGCCGCCAAAGCCGGTAAAGAAGTCACTGTGGTGGTTGAGCTGATGGCACGCTTTGATGAGCAAACCAATATCAACTGGGCCGCTCGTCTCGAAGAGGCCGGCGCTCACGTCAGCTATGGGGTGGTGGGCTACAAAACGCACGCCAAAATGGTGTTGGTATTGCGCCGCGAACAAGGCGAAATCCGTCGTTATGCGCATTTGGGTACCGGTAATTACCATCCGCGCACCGCGCGTTTGTACACGGACTTTGGTTTGCTAACAGCCAATCAAACCATTGGCGCCGACATGGAGCAAGTCTTTTCCCAGTTAACGGGATTGGGCACGCGCCGTAGCCTACAGATGTTGCTGCAATCGCCTTTTAATCTGCATGACACCATGATGGAATCGATTGCACGTGAAATCGAACAGGCTCGAGCCGGCAAAAAAGCGCGCATCATGGCCAAAATGAATTCGTTGCTGGAACCCCAAATCATTCATGCCCTGTACGAGGCCAGCCAAGCTGGGGTGCGTGTTGATCTGATAGTGCGTGGTGCTTGTGCTCTGCGCCCTGGGGTAGAGGGCTTATCTGAAAATATTCAGGTACGTTCCATCGTAGGTCGTTTTCTTGAGCACTCCAGAGTGTTCTATTTTTACAACCAAGGTAATGAGGATCTATACCTTTCCTCGGCGGACTGGATGGATAGAAACTTCTTCCGTCGGGTAGAGCTGGGTATTCCCATTTTGGATCGTCGACTAAAGCGTCGTGTCATTAACGAAGCCTTCCGCTATGCGCTACGTGATAATCAGTTAGCTTGGAAAGGGCAGTCTAATGGCTGCTATAACCGTGTACGTAGTCGTCGAGGCAGTGCGTTTAATCTGCATGAGCATTTAATGAAAGAGTTGGGCCACTAGTTAAAAGTGTGGTAAATATCGATTGTCACGAACGTGTAATATTCACGTCTTAAACTATAAAAAGTCGCAGAAAACACTGCACATTACCAATCACCAAGAGGGTGTCTAGATGTTAAAACGAGCTTTTTCTAAATTAACCGTGGGTTTGGCTTTTAGCGCCATGGCTTTGTCTGCACAAGCCGTTAACGTGACTGGCGCGGGTGCGTCCTTCCCATATCCGATTTATGCCAAATGGGCAGCCGCCTACCACAAAGAAACCGGTAAACAAGTTAACTACCAGTCCATCGGTTCCGGTGGTGGTCAACAGCAAATTATTGCTAAAACGGTTGATTTTGGTGCATCGGATGACCCCATGAAAGGCGATGCGCTAGCTAAAGACAATCTCTTTCAGTTCCCGGCCATCATCGGCGGTACCGTTCCTGTGGTTAACATCGATGGCATAGAGCCCGGTCAATTGAAACTATCCGGTAAAGTCTTGGGTGATATTTACCTAGGTAAAATCAAAAAGTGGGACGATCCTGCTATCCAAGCCCTAAATGGCGACGTAAAATTACCTAACAAATCCATCGTAGTGGTACACCGTTCTGACGGTTCCGGTACCACCTTTGGTTGGACCAACTACCTATCTAAAGTGTCCGCCGACTGGAAAGAGACCGTTGGCGAAGGCAAGGCCGTTAAATGGCCTACCGGTCAAGGTGGTAAAGGTAACGAAGGCGTAGCCGCTTATGTGCGTCAGCTCAAAAACTCCATCGGTTACGTGGAATACGCTTACGCCAAACAAAACAACTTGTCTTGGACACAGTTGCAGAACAAAGACGGTAACTTTGTGCAGCCTTCCCAGGACTCTTTCGCTGCAGCTGCCGCTAGCGCCGACTGGAATAGCGTACCTGGCATGGGCGTGATCCTCACCGACGAAGTCGGCGAGAACTCCTGGCCTGTGACATCTGCGTCCTTTATTTTGCTACACAAAGAGCAAGATAAACCCGCTAATGCCAAAGCCGTAATGAACTTCTTTAACTGGGCCTTTGACGAAGGCGCCGACATGGCAGCCGAACTCGACTATGTGCCAATGCCTAAAGAGGTCACTGACCAGATCAAACAGAACTGGGCTCAGCAAATCAAGGCCAAAGACGGTAGTGCTATCTGGGAATAAATTCCTAGATAACTTGCCAAACTGTTGGTAATAAACAGGGCGGTTCCATCAAATGTTGGTGGTACCGTCTTGTTGTGTGACAATACTGCTTTTGCAAAAATCACCCACTCATTAAAAACGCTGTCATGAAACCTAATCAAAATGTCTTACTAGACGTCTTGTTCAAAAACGTAACTCGAATATTTGCGTTTTTAGTCTTTGTCTTGTTGGCTGCCATTATGGCGTCGCTGATCTACGGTAGTAGTGAGTCCATCTCTGCTCATGGACTAGCGTTTTTATGGACCAATGACTGGGACCCTGTCAATAACCGTTACGGTGCTTTAGTACCTATTGTGGGTACGTTGCTCACCTCCATCATTGCCTTAGTCATCGCCGTGCCTGTGTCGTTTGGGATTGCGATGTTCTTAACCGAACTGTCTCCCGTTTGGCTACGTCGCCCTCTGGGGACGGCCATTGAAATGCTCGCTGCGATCCCCTCCATTATTTATGGTATGTGGGGTCTCTTTGTTTTTGTGCCCTTGTTCCAAGAGTACGTGCAGCCTGGCATCATCGATTTATTTGAAAACGTTCCCGTATTAAATGCGATCTTTGCAGGCCCTCCCTTTGGGATTGGGGTGTTTACTGCCGGTCTGATTCTTTCCATCATGATCATCCCTTTTATTACAGCGGTGATGCGTGATGTGTTTGAGCTGGTGCCTCCACTACTAAAAGAGTCAGCCTACGGGCTAGGTAGCACCACCTGGGAGGTCATTTGGCGTGTGGTATTACCCTTTACCAAAAACGGGGTAATTGGCGGCATTATGCTTGGTTTAGGTCGCGCGTTGGGCGAGACCATGGCCGTGACCTTCGTCATTGGTAATGCCTTTAACCTACCAAATTCTATTTTCTCTCCGTCGAACTCGATTGCATCGGCCTTGGCCAACGAGTTTAACGAGGCTGGCGGCATGCAAAAGGCCGCTCTGCTTGAACTGGGCCTCATCCTATTCTTAATTACCACTGTGGTATTAGCCATCTCCAAAGTGCTGTTGTTGCGCTTGGCTAAGAACGAAGGCGCTAAATCATAAGCGGCACCATTATGCAAAACCAAAATTCCTCTGTACTGAAAGCAGATAATCCTCTTTATCGTAGCCGAAACCGTTTTAACCGCATCATGCTCACGCTGTCTGCGGTGGCCTTGATCTTTGGTCTGTTTTGGCTGTTCTGGATTATTGTGACCTTGTTGCTCAAAGGCGCCTCGGCCCTGTCCTTTACCCTGTTCACTCAGCCCACACCTCCACCCGGGGGCGATGGTGGTTTATTAAACGCCATTTTGGGTAGCTTTATGATGGCCGGTATGGGTACGCTTATCGGCACACCTATTGGGGTGCTGGCCGGTACCTATTTGGCTGAATTTGGTCAACGTGGTTGGTTGGCACCAGCAACCCGTTTTTTGAACGACGTGTTGCTCTCAGCACCATCCATTGTGATTGGTCTGTTTATCTATGCGGTATACGTCAGCCAAATTGGTCACTATTCAGGCTGGGCCGGCTCTTTAGCCCTGGCCATCCTCGTGATCCCAGTGGTGGTGCGTTCTACCGACAACATGCTGCAGCTGGTACCTAACAGTCTGCGCGAGGCTGCCGCCGCCCTAGGTTGCCCGCAGTGGCGTGTGGTGGTGTACATCAGCTACCGTGCCGCACGCTCCGGCATTATCACCGGTGTGCTCTTGGCTGTAGCCCGTATTTCTGGTGAAACCGCACCCTTGCTCTTTACCGCACTGAACAACCAGTTTATGTCCTTGGACATGAACGGACCGATGGCTAACTTGCCCGTAGTGATCTTCCAATACGCAGCCAGCCCCTTCGAGGACTGGAACCGTCTGGCCTGGGCCGGCGCCGTACTGATCACGCTTTTTGTTCTTGCGATTAACATCGTGGCTCGTTCGTTATTCCGCAATAAATAATTGCCGCCTTTTTTCGATTAAATATGATTATGCAAAGCACTCCTACTCCTGAACGTAATAAGATCGAAGTGAAAGACCTTAATTTTTATTATGGTGATTTCCATGCGATTAAAAACGTCAACATGAGCATTAAAGAAAACAAGGTGACGGCATTTATTGGCCCATCGGGTTGTGGTAAATCCACCTTGTTGCGCACCTTTAACCGCATGTACGAACTCTATCCCGGCCAGCGCGCCGAGGGCGAAATCCTATTAGACGGTGAAAACCTCTTGACCTCTAAATTGGATATTTCCTTAATTCGCGCCAAAATCGGCATGGTGTTCCAAAAGCCCACACCATTTCCCATGAGCATTTATGACAACATCGCCTTTGGCGTACGTTTGTTTGAAAAGCTCAGCAAAGGTGAAATGGACGAACGCGTCGAATGGGCGCTAACCAAAGCCGCTCTCTGGGACGAGGTCAAAGACAAGCTCAAACAAAGCGGTAACGGGTTGTCGGGTGGTCAGCAGCAGCGCTTGTGTATTGCGCGTGGTGTGGCGATTAAACCAGAGGTGTTGCTCTTGGATGAGCCCACCTCGGCACTGGATCCGATCTCTACCGCAAAAATCGAAGAACTCATTACCGAACTCAAAAGCGATTACACTGTGTTAATCGTGACGCATAATATGCAACAGGCTGCGCGTTGTTCGGATTACACCGCTTATATGTACTTAGGCGAACTAATGGAGTTCGGTGAGACCGATCAAATCTTTGTGAAACCCGCTCGCAAAGAAACCGAGGACTACATCACTGGACGATTTGGTTAATCGGATTCTGCTCTTAAGCCTCTCTCTAGGGCTTTAGGTGGATCTTTTCCCCTCATTAGTGAAATTCGTATCAATGAAAAAGCAGCCTACGGGCTGCTTTTTTTATGAGTAGATCAAAACATAACAACTGTCTAACAAAACAACGGAAAAATAAGACAACACATCATGATGAAAGCACATCAAAAGTGGCAGCTTAAGAACTTATTTCAGCAGATTTGGGTACGGGTGACGTTGTTCTCCCTATTAGGGGTGGTGACGGCCTTGTGTGGCTTGTGGTTTGACCACTATGTGCCCAAAGATTGGGCGGACGTGGTGGGGGCAGATGCGGTCGATACCATTCTGAATATTTTGGCATCTAGTCTGTTGGCGGTGACTACCTTTTCCTTAAGCACCATGATAGGGGCTTTTGGTTCTGCCAGTACCAGTGCCACACCACGTGCCACCCAACTTTTGATCAAAGACCAAACCACGCAAAACGTGCTGTCGAGCTTTGTGGGGGCCTTTGTATTTAGTATTGTGGGCATTATTACCATCCAAGCAGGGGTCTATGGCTTTCGTGGCAAGATCGTCATTTTTGCCGTGACCTTAGCGGTGGTCGCCTTTGTGGTGTTTACCTTGCTGCGTTGGATTAATCACTTGATGACATTCGGTCGTTTAGTGGAAACCACTCAACGTGTAGAGGATGTAGTGGCCTTGGCACTCACCCAACAGGCAGAAAAGCCGTGCTACGGGGCGCAATGCCTAGAGCCTAACTGGCAGCCACCTGCTCAGGCTAAACCCGTCTACAGCCCTAAAAACGGCTATGTGCAATACATTGATGTGCACGCGTTGTCGTTGCTGTGTACGGAACCCGGTCAGGCCATTTATTGCGTGGTGCAGCCTGGACATTTTGTGACGACGGCCACAGTGATTGCCTATAGCCTGGGTTTTGAAGAGGACTTTAGCCAACGCATTGATGACGCCTTTGCCTTGGATGTGGACCGATCCTTTGAGCAAGATCCGCGCTTTGGCCTGTGCACACTTTCAGAGATCGCCTCACGCGCCTTATCGCCAGCCGTGAATGATCCAGGTACCGCTATAGAGGTCATCAGCCGAGGGACCCGCTTATTGGCGAATTTTGTGGTGCAAAGAGAACAGGAAATAGAGACCAGAGAGGCCGCTGCAAAAGAGGGCACCCAGACGACCGCGTCAGCCTTACAAGGCGTCTACATAGGCCAAGCCACCGACGAGGAAATGTTTGATGATTTCTTTACCCCCATTGCCAGAGATGGTGCCTCGTTGATTGAGGTGATGCTGGTGTTGCTCAATGCCTTAGAGCAATTGGCTTTGGTCAGCCCCCAACACTATGCGCCCTTGGTAAGACAGCATGTTGACTGGGTGATGCAGCGCGCCGAGGAACAAATGCAATTGCCCTACGATAAAGAGCGCCTGAGCAAAAAGGTGCGGGCGATACACGCGGTTTTAATGGGGGTGTGATTGGCGAGGGAAGCAGCTCAGGAACCGTAGTTGGGTTGCTGGGCTCGGTTCAATCCAACGGGTTATAGAGTACGGGGTCTTTCTAGACGAAGTAGTAAAGAGCTGGGGGAGTATGACGTACAATAAAAAAGGGCCTAAGCAAAAGCTTAGGCCCTTTTTGGGAATTTGTGGTCGGGGCGATAGGATTCGAACCTACGACCCTCTGGTCCCAAACCAGATGCGCTACCAGGCTGCGCTACGCCCCGAAAGATTTAACTATAGCATAGGTGAAAATAAAAAAGCAAGCATCTCGTCACAAAAAGATAAATAACTCTTTTTGTAAGGAGGCAGAGCTCTATTTTTAAGCCTGTAGAGCCTGATTTTTAAGGAGGGTGTATTCTGCTTAGCATATCACTGAACCCCATTTGTCAGGAGAAGGCTCCATGTTTAAAAGAGTCTGTCCTTACTCTAAAAGAATTCGCTCCTATTCATTAAGGTGTCAGTGCCAAGCCCACACGAACTTGGGACTGGCTGTGACGGTTGTAATGCAACAAGGTTTCGCCGTAACCACGATAAAACTGGGCATATAAATAACCATTCATATTCAATGGGGTGCGTCGCAACGGCCACGACACATCCACCTGAGTGGTTTTGCGTCCTTGTTTACCATGCTGATAGGTGCCCATGACAGAAAGCCCATTTTCCTGACGCCAGCGCATTTGCCAGGCCACGCGTCCTAGGTAGTCTTGATAGTCGGCATTATCGCTGCTGACACCAAAATAACGTTTAACGCGGGGCATAAAGCTTAAGGTGCTGCCGCCACCAAAGGTGTAGTTCACCTCAGGCTGGATATAAAAATCATTAAGTGAACGAGAGTCCTCGCCGTTTTTACCATTAGACATATGCTCAACTCCGGCATTTAGGCCTAAGTAAAACGGACTGTTTTCGTTTTTCCACAGTTTTTCTTTGTGCCAAAAAAAGCTGGGGTTGTAGGTGGTGTCTATAAACGGCATGGAATCAGAGCTTAAATCCCATAAAGAACGCTGGGTATAGGCTAAATACAAATGACGGTGAAAGCCCTGGTCCTGTTCTTGTTTGGGATTAAAGAGGCGGTATTTGAAACTGACCTGAAAGCGCGCGTTGGCCTCTGGCTTTGAGCCAAAGAGAAAATAAATGGGTTCATGCGCCGAAATGGCTAAACGGAAATTTTCAAAGGCTTGTTGGCTAGCCGGCAGCAAAGGCGCCTCGGAGACGGGTGGGCCATAATTAGGCGAAATACCTTCTTTTTCGAGTTGCTCGCTATCGACCTCGGGATCCATTTCACCGTTGCGAGCGACACCTGCTTCAATAATCGGGGCCTGAGCATAGCGGCTGGCTAACTGAGAGCCCAGAAGACTGGTATCCAAGGCAAACAAGTCGGGCGTGCCTTCGACGCTGATGACCTGAATTCCTTTAGCGGCAGAGGGGACCAGCGCCTCCCATTCCACCATCGTAAAGTGATTGACTGGCACGCTGAGCTCTTGTGCAGGCTCTTTGAGCTTAGCTAGGCTACGCATGACGGATTGATCTGCCTGGTGCCATTGCAGTACTAAAGACTCTGGGGGCGTCCAGCTTAGGGCGTTGGCCTCATCATTAAATACCAAAGCACGGATAGTAATGGGTTCACCTGCTTGAGCTTGGTTTTCGACCAAAGAATAGGTGACGCCTGCCGTGGCCACAGCGCTAAAGCTAAGACTTAAACCCAGCAGGGCGGCGCGAGCAAATTTGAAGCAAGGAAGTGTCATAGATCGAGTCGTAAAATCAGCGAAAAATAAAATGTAGCACCATCGTGATACGGAGGTGCTACAGCTTGCAACGCTAAGCAAAATAAAGGAAAAAAATCGGACTGCCACAGCCTAAAATTATAGGGTATAATCCTTTTTTTAGCGTCTGTAGCTCAGTTGGATAGAGCACCCGCCTTCTAAGGGCATAAAAATGTTGTTTAAAGTGGTAAAATCGTTTAATATCAACAAGTTAGATAACGGGAAATAATCCTAAATCACCGTAAATAACTGGTGGTTTGGAGCATTTTTGGAGCAAAAATCTGCCCTTAGCTCAGTTGGATAGAGCACAAGCCTTCTAAGTTTGGGGTCACAGGTTCGAGTCCTGTAGGGCAGGCCACTAAATCATTATGATTGATACTGTTTTAGCAGACTTAAAAAGTCGTTTTGGCGATAAAGTGCTACTCTCACCAGAGGACATAGCCCCGTTAATTGCGAGTTCTCCCGCAGTTCAAGCGAACTTGAGAAGCCAAGGCAGGTTTCCAATACCAGTAAAAAAAATTGGTAGAAAAGTTGGTGTTAGCATCTATCATCTTGCTGAATATTTAGCCAATGGTGAAGTAAAAATAGAAGTTAAACCTATTGAAGAATATAACTTTATACCTAATAAAAATAATGTAAAAAAAGGAAATAAAGATTGGTTACTTGCTTTTCAAGAACAAAATATTTTTACTCATAATTTGTTTGTTTGTGTAGAAAAAGAACTATTAGAAATAGAACTACATAATCAAGATGAAGAAATTAAAGTTAAATTTGATGGAAAAATATAAAATCTTGTTTAATGTTTGTTTAAACAAGATTTAACAGGATTTTTAAGGATGTAGTCCTTAAAGGTTTTGTTGGGTCTTTTTGTGAACAAGTCGCTTGGGAGAAAGTCAAGCTTTCTTGTGCTCTATGAGCAATTAGATATACAAAAGATACCCACAAAAAAATAAGAGTGATTTTACTCACTCTTATATTGGTTAAATTTTAAGCTGCTTCTTTTTGTTTTTCTAATTTTCTATGCTTAAGAAAATTAGGAATTAGTAACAGAAAAATAAGTTCATTGCTTTCTTTTTTTTCTGGATAAAGATGTATAGAATTTGTATTGTAAATCATCAATTGATTGTAATTGATATTGTGCATTAAACAATTAAGTTCAAGATTTACAGCAGAAGCAATACACATTTTTTCATCTATATCACACAGAAAAATGTCGTGTCTCTCAACTGCTTCTTTTCCATAATTTTTTAGAACATAGCGAAGTTTACCTAATGCTAATGCTCCTGTTCCACAAGCAGGGTCATAAAAAGATATAGTATTATTTTCTTTTAAATCTTTTTCAGTATTATCAATAAATTTATTTAAAGAAAATGCTAAATTAGATGGGGTCATATGTTGACCCATATCTTTTTTTAAAGTTGTGCCATATAAAACTGTTAAAACATCTGTAAATGGCTCACTTTGTTTATAAATCATTATAATATTTTTAATAATATCGCTTAATAATTCGCTGTTTTCTTCATCATAAGAAAAATTATTTGAAGGTTTTTTTAATACTTCAATAAAAGGAAAATTACGAAATGTTGTCTGTGTTTCTTCTGTGAAACAATAATTATATAACAATCCAACAATGCTATCTAATGCTTGTTTTTTGTTGCTATAAAACTTTGATTTACTAACTAATAAATCAATCTTTTTATTTACTTCGTTGTATGTAGTCATCACATTCTCCTTTTTTTGTTGTGTGATTAAATATTAAGTCGTCAATGCTAAAAAATAAAGCTTTATTTTTTAGACTTGGTTTTTGTTACTTTTTTCGACATAACTATAAATCACTGCTGATAATTACAAATCATTAGTTATATTAAAGTTAATTTTAAGTTAAAAGCATAAACTATTGATTTAAAAGAAAAAGACCTAATGATTTAGGTCTTTTTTTGTATGGGTGTTGTAAAAATGCTAAATGTGTTGTTTTATCATCTTTGAATATTTGAAAATTTTCTTACACTCTTAACTGTATTTGTTTGTGTGCTTTTAGGTGTTAGAAGATAAGAATTAAAATAAACAATAAATCTTTTCTCGTCTTTATATTCTTTATAGTCTTTGCTTCTACCTTCTCTTTTGTTTAAATATATATCTTCTAATCTTTCTATCTCTAAAAGATAGTCTTTATAAATAGATTTTATTGTTTTTGTTTTTAATGATTTTAGATAATTGATAAAATCATAATCATTTAAATATTTTAATCTTAATTTTAAATATTTATTTTCCATTATGTTTCCTTTTTTTTATAAGTTATATAAAACAAAGGTTATAATGTCAACTTGACTTTACTATAGTAATATATTATATTATTTGCATATTATTCAATTTAATATTATCTGCTCAACGAGCAGTTTATAAAATAAAAATCACTTAATTTTGAATAATATAAATAGGCTCTTATAATTGTTGCAATAAAAAAACCACCTAAAAAGGTGGTTTTTTTTATTATATCTTATGAGCTTTTGATTTTTGTTTTTTTGATAACGCTTCATCTAAAGATGCTTTTCTATAATCTATCTCAATTTTAGACAATAAAGACTTTAAGTATTTTTTAGTTTTTATGTGTTTCCACAAAGAAAGGGGCCATCTTCCAGAAGGTGTTCTAATGATTTTACTTGTTTCTGTTTCAAAATCAGTATAAGTATAATATCTACCTTGTTTATCAAACCATCCAATATAGTAGCCTATTTTTTTTGCTTTTTCTTCGTATTTTTCTTTGTCTTTCTCATTTATTGCTTCTAAAACATCTTCATATAATTTTATTATTTCTTTATTATTCATTTTAATCTCCTTTTTAGAAGAACAATAAAAAAATAAAA
>DUNB01000138.1 GCA_012839585.1 Alcaligenaceae bacterium
GAATCAGGCTCGGCTGGTCCTCGCTGATTACCCTCCTTGGGCTTTATTTTTTTCTGTGTTGTCATGGTGCATCAGAAATGGATTCAACAATAGTTCTGATTCTGCTACAGGACGGCTTACTTAACGGGGCGATTTACGCCTTATTAGGTCTGGCTTTAGTGCTGGTATTTGCCGTAACGCGTGTCATTTTTATCCCCCAAGGCGAGTTCGTTACATTTGGCGCTTTAACGCTCGCATTCTTGGTCAATGGGCAAGTCCCAGGTACGATACACCTACTCCTAATTGCGGGTAGCTTGGTGTTTTTATTTGAGTTAATCGAAGCAATTCGTAATAAGCAGTATGCTGGATTGTGGCGTACCGCTCTATGGACTTTGGCTTTACCCGGTGTCCTTTATTTACTCTTACCTCTCGTGATGAACAAAGAATCCCCCCTGTGGGTTTTGGTATTGTTCTCCATGGCCTTGGTGGTGCCCTTAGGCCCAATGATTTATCGCTTGGTTTATCAGCGTGTAGCCGAAGCCAGCGTCCTAGTACTATTGATTACCTCGGTGGCAGTGCACTTTGCGCTAACCGGTTTAGGCTTGGTGTTCTTTGGCGCCGAAGGATGGCGTACGCCTCCATTTATGACTGGACAGGTCGAGTTACTCGGGGTGTCTTGGTCTGCACAAACCTTATTCGTATTGGCCGCTGCTGCTATCTTAATTAGCGCACTCTGGCTGTTCTTTGGTAACACCTTATATGGTCGAGCCTTGCGTGCGACAGCGGTGAACCGGCGCGGTGCTCGTTTGGTTGGTATTAGTACCATCATGTCTGGTCGTATTACGTTTACTTTGGCGGCAGCCATTGGAACCTTGTCGGGCATGCTAATTGCTCCAGTGACGACTATTTATTACGACACCGGCTTTTTAATTGGCTTAAAAGGTTTTGTGGCAGCCATTGTTGGTGGTCTAGCCAGCTATCCTTTGACAGCAGCCGGGGCTATTTTTGTAGGTATCCTAGAGGCCTTCTCATCATTCTGGGCCAGCTCCTACAAAGAGGTCATCGTATTTACTTTGATTATTCCTGTATTACTGTGGCGCTCGTTCGGTGTTCGCCATGTAGACGACGAGGACTAAGGACATGAATCGCTTGCTTTTAGTGGTTGTGGTGGGCGCATTGGCCTTATTGCCGCAGCTCAATGCAGTACCTGAGTTTTGGATCACCCAATTAAATTACATTGGCCTCAGTAGCCTAGTGGTATTGGGATTGGTTTTGCTAACTGGTGTAGGGGGGCTGACTTCTTTTGGTCAGGCCGCTTTTGTGGGGATCGGAGCCTATACAACGGCTTATCTCACCACACGCATGGGTTGGTCCCCATGGATGACGCTGGTGGTCGCTTTAGCACTGACATTGATTTTTTCCGCCGTGATTGGTGCGATTACGTTACGTCTGTCGGGCCATTATTTGCCGCTGGGTACGATCGCTTGGTCTTTATCTTTGTATTACCTCTTCGGTAACTTAGAGTTTCTCGGTCAGCATGACGGTATTTCAGGTATAGAACCCTTGTCCATCTTTGGTATTTCGTTGGGCGCTGGGCGCAATATGTATTACCTGATTTGGGCCTTCTTATTGATCGGCTTGCTCTTGACCTATAACTTGCTGCATTCGCGCCCAGGGCGTGCCATCCGAGCACTTAAAAATGGTGGTGGTATGGCCGAGTCTTTTGGCGTAAATATGGCCAACTACAAAGTGGTTATCTTTGTTTACGCTGCATTGCTAGCCTGTGTTTCTGGTTGGTTATACGCTCACTTGCAGCGTGCGGTCAGCCCTAGCCCTTTTGGCTTGAACTACAGCATCGAATACCTCTTTATGGCGGTAGTCGGTGGTGCGGGTAGCGTATGGGGTGCGGTATTGGGTTCTGCTGTAATTCTGACGCTAAAAGATCAACTACAAAACTGGTTGCCTCGTTTGTTGGATACGAATGCGAACTTTGAGTTAATCGTATTTGGTATTTTGATGATCTTTGTGTTGCAGTACGCAGGAAATGGTTTATGGCCTATTTTTGCACGGGCTTGGTCTGCTATTACCGGCGGTGAAAAGAAACGTCGTATGGAGCCTCCCGCAGCAGCAGAGGCGTTAGCACAGCGTAGTCGACCTGAAAAAGACTCCTTGGTACTAGAGCTAGACAAAGCGCGCAAAGAGTTCGGTGGCTTGGTTGCGGTAAATAACATCAGCTTTAAATTACACGCTGGTGAAATCATGGGGCTGATCGGACCTAACGGTGCGGGTAAGTCCACTACCTTTAACCTGATTACTGGTGTGCTGCCTCTCACTTCTGGTGATATTCACTTCCAAGGACAACGCATTGATAATTTGCGTGCTCGTGACATCGCTCGCTTAGGTATTGGTCGTACCTTCCAGCACGTACAATTAATTCCTACGATGACGGTATTAGAAAACGTGGCATTGGGTGCTCACTTACGTCGTAATGTGGGTGTGATCTCTGCCGCTTTGCATACGGATCGACGTAGCGAGGCTGAACTATTGCACGAGGCCGCGGTACAACTAGAGCGCGTGGGCTTAGGCGATTACCTCTACGAAGAAGCGGGTAATTTGGCACTAGGACAACAGCGTATCTTAGAGATCGCACGTGCTTTGGCAGCTGACCCCGTCTTGTTGTTACTTGACGAACCAGCAGCGGGCTTGCGCTACAAAGAGAAACAAGAACTCGCCGAGGTGCTCAAGCAGCTCAGTCTAGAGGGCATGAGTATTCTCTTAGTTGAGCACGACATGGATTTTGTGATGAATCTAACGGATCACTTGGTTGTAATGGACTTTGGTACCAAACTTGCCGAAGGCGAACCCGCAGAGATTCAGCAGAACCCTGCAGTACTACAAGCCTATCTGGGTGGGATTGATGATGATTTTGATGAAGATGAGTTGGCGGGTGTAGCCCCCACAAAGGAGGCGGTATGATGGAGCCACTCTTAAATGTAAAAAGCCTAAACGCTCAGTACGGCAAGGTCACAGCCTTAAACAATGCCAATATTGTTGTTAAACCAGGCAGTATTGTGACCGTCATTGGCGGTAACGGGGCTGGTAAGTCCACTATGTTGAACTCCATTATGGGTAACTTACCGGCAACAGGGCGCAGTGATGGTGATGTGGTTTATGATCGCCGCAATGTGAGCGGTTGGCAGGTAGAGCGTCGTGTTGCCGAGGGCTTATGCTTGGTCCCAGAAAGCCGCGAACTATTTGCGAGTATGACTGTAGAAGACAATCTGCTCTTGGGTGGTTTCAGACTCTATCGTCAACGTGTAGCCGGCTGGCGCGATACCATGGATGAGGTCTATGATTTGTTCCCTCGTCTGAAAGAGCGTCGTGCTCAACAGGCGGGGACCTTGTCAGGGGGTGAGCGTCAGATGTTGGCGGTAGGTCGTGCTTTGATGTCACGCCCTAAATTGTTGATGCTTGACGAACCCAGTTTAGGCTTGGCGCCACGTATTGTGCGTGAGATCTTTTTGATTATTGCGCGCTTGCGTCGTACTGGGGTATCTATTCTTTTGGTAGAGCAAAACGCACGAGCCGCGTTACAGGTAGCGGACTATGGCTATGTGCTTGAAACCGGAGAGATCATTCTCGAAGGTCCAGCCTCTGACCTAAGCGATAACCCACGTGTGATTGAGAGTTATTTGGGCTTGGGCCATAACAAGGAATAACGTCGGTTTACAGGTGAATAAAAAACACGGCTTCGGCCGTGTTTTTTTATCTAGAACCTGATGGGAGCAGCGCTATCGCATCAGGTTCTAGTGTGGGTAGGTATTTGATTTAGGACTGCTTAAGTGATGTTAGCGTTGCAAGGTGATTAAATCGAGTAGAAAATATCAGTCCATCGTCAGTATTAAGCGGAAATAGGATGCTTGTGGTGCACCTGGTATAAATGGGCTTTGCCATTCTTAATGCAGTACAACCTATCGGCCAAGCTCGCAGCAAAGGGCTTATTGGACTCGTTTAAAATGAGGGTGTAGCCGCGCTCTTTGAGTTTTTTAAGTAAAGTGGTGGCGGTGGATTGTATGGCAGGGCAAAAGTCAGCGTGCAAATCATGGAGCACGATAATATCGGCGCCTGTGCGCAGGACGCGAGCCAGAGCCAGCAATTGTTGTTCCCCGGGGCTTAGGCGCGTGCAGGGGGCCTCTTTGTATTGAGCTAATAAAGGAAATAGATCGTAGATCTCGGTTAAAGACAGTCCACCACCCAAACTGTGCCCAACTAAGGGCAGCAGCAAGTTTTCTTCGCAAGTCAACGCAAAGGCCAAACCGGTTTCCTTGGAGCACAACGCCAGTCCCAAATGAGGTACGTTTTGGGCAGCTAGATGAATGGACTCGGTTTCGTGAATGCGAATAGAACCCTGACGCTCTGTATTTAAACCCAATAGGCCATCGAGTAAAGAGAGCTGTAAGTCTTTACTGGAAGAAACCAAGGCTACCGTTTCACCTTGCTTGGCGCTGATGTTGAAGTCTTGGATGATGGGCTTTTGATTATGCCAGACATGTAAATGTCGTATTTCGAGTGCCGTTTTGTTCATGGGAGTTCCTTGAACAGGAAAAATGACCTGTAATTAGGTCAATTATGCGGCGCAACAAATCAAAGAACCATGCGGGTTTTACATAGCTAGGACTAGCCCTTAGTTTTGTCTTTGTATTCGCACAGATCCGCAATGCCGCATTCGGGGCATTTGGGACGGCGAGCCACACAAATATAGCGTCCGTGCAAAATCAGCCAGTGGTGAGCATCCAACAAAAACTCTTTGGGTACTAAACGCATGAGTCGGTCTTCTACCTCTCGTACGTTCTTGCCTTTGGCAATACCGGTACGGTTGGAGACACGGAAAATGTGGGTGTCTACCGCCATGGCATATTGACCAAAGGCGGTGTTTAACACCACGTTCGCTGTTTTACGACCCACGCCGGGCAATGCCTCGAGTTCCTCACGGGTGTTGGGCACCTCGCCATCAAAGTGCTCCAACAATAACTCACAGGTACGGATCACATTTTTGGCTTTGGTTTTATAGAGACCAATGCTTTTTATGCACTCGGTTAAACCCTCTAGGCCTAGCTCTAATATGCCTTGAGGGGTGCCGTGAGTAGGGAAAAATCGGCGTGTGGCAATATTGACCGATACATCAGTGGCTTGTGCTGACAAAATTACAGCAATGAGTAACTGAAAGGTGCTGTCGTATTCGAGCTCAGTGGTGGGGTTGGGGTTCGCCGCTCTAAAACGAGAAAAAATTTCCGTGCGTATTTCACGATTCATAAGGCTAAAACTCCTAGCTATCAAGATTGGCGACGGGCGCGGGCTTTGGCGAGTACATCGGCGATGGTTGCCTTACGATGTGTGGTCGAATCCGCTTGGGCGCTGACCTTGGGCTTGTTGGCAAGCACTCGAGCAGCCACCGAGCCCGATTCAGCGTGCTTTAAGCTCAAACGCTGCTGTCGTTGTTGGAAGTGGTGTCTGGCTTGATCAGCGAGTTCCTCGGTCCATTCACGCTCAATAGGTAGCATTTGAATGCAGTCGACTGGACAGGGAGCCAAACAGAGATCACAGCCTGTACAGCGGTCGGCCAGCACAGTATGCATTTGTTTATTCGCCCCCACAATGGCGTCCACTGGGCAGGCTTGAATACATAGGGTGCAGCCTATGCAGTGCTCTTCGTCAATAAAGGCGACTGTAGGGGTGGTGGGGCTGCCGCACTCAGGGTCTAAGGGCTGTATCGCTTGGCCAGTGAGTTGTGCCAGTAGGGCGATGCCTGCCTCGCCCCCAGGCGGGCATCGATTAATGGACTCATTGTCTAAGGCAATGGCTTGCGCATAGGGCAAACAAGCATCATAGCCACAACGAGTGCACTGGGTTTGCGGTAACGCCGCATCGATACGTTGGATAAGATCAGAGGTGGACATAATAAAAAAGGGGGCTAGGCCCCCTGTGACACCAGAGCCTAAGGCCTAGGCATGGTTCTGAATAAAGTCTTTGATCAGAGGATAAATGTTGTTGCGCCAGCGGCGACCAGAGAAAATACCATAATGGCCACTGCCGAGGGCAGTGTAATGTTTCTTTTTGGACTCTGGTAAATTGGAACACAGAGTTTGAGCAGCACGTGTTTGGTTTAAGCCTGAGATATCATCTAGCTCGCCTTCAATAGTAAATAAAGCGGTATTTTTTATAGCAGAAGGATCCACTAGTTCGCCATCGACCTCCCAAGTGCCTTTGGGAAGGGCGTGCTCTTGGAATACGGTGCGAATTGTATCGAGGTAGAATTCAGCCGGCATATCCAGTACTGCGTTGTATTCGTCATAGAATCGACGGTGCGATTCGGCATCATTGTCTTGGCCTTTGATCAGTTGACGATAGAACTCGTAATGAGAGGACATATGACGGTCTGGGTTCATGGCAAGGAAACCAATGTGCTGCAGGAAGCCAGGGTAAACACGACGATCGGCCCCGGCATAACGAGCGGGTACACGATGGATCAGATTGTTTTCGAACCAGCTGTAGGGCTTGGTGGTGGCGAGGCGATTAACCTGAGTAGGAGATTCGCGAGTGTCGACCGGCCCACCCATCAGTGTTAGGCTTTTGGGTACATGCGGACTGTTACGCGCAGACATGAGGGATACGGCAGCTAATACCGGTACGGTAGGCTGACAAACGGCCACTACGTGCACATCATCATCCAAGAACTCTAAAAAGTGTTCTACATAACGCACATAGTCATTAAGATGAAAAGGTCCCGCGGATAAAGGCACCATGCGCGCATCAACCCAATCGGTAATATAAACATCGTGATCGACGAGCATCGTCCGGACCGTGTCACGCAGTAAAGTCGCATGGTGACCAGAGAGAGGGGCTACAATTAAGACCTTAGGCTCTTTTTTGTTGACATCGGCACGTTCGAAGTGCACCAGATTACAGAAAGGCAACTGATGAGTAATCACATCTTTGACAGCGATGGTGTGGCCGTCTTTTTCTATAGACGGGATATCCCATGCTGGCTTTTCGTACTCTTTGCCGATGCGATGTAAAAGCTCGTAACCTGCTGCCAATTGTTTAGAAACTGGCGTGTAGGACCAGGGGCTGTAGGGATTGGTTAGGAGCTGTGCGTTGGTGCTGGAAAACGCAGCCAGAGGTGATAGAAACGAACGTTGTAATTCGTGTAAGTCATACAGCATCGTAATGTGCCCTTGTGTGCAAAGTGATTTTAACGTTCTAAGTGTTGTAGTTTGTCTGCAACGCCATTCCAGTCGTCGGCATCAGGCAACGGTTCTTTAGAGCGGTTGATCATACCAAATACTGGGGTGAGCTCAGCGTTTAATTCGATAAAATGAACTTGATCCGCAGGCACGTCTTCCTCGGCAAAAATGGCGTTTGCTGGGCACTCGGGAATACAGACGGCACAGTCAATACACTCTTCGGGGTCGATAACCAAAAAATTAGGTCCTTCGCGGAAACAGTCTACCGGACAGACGTCAACGCAATCGGTGAATTTACATTTAATACAGTTTTCGGTGACGACGTGTGTCATAGTGGGGCTCCAGCGTGAGGTAATGCAATCAAAAGATAGTAAACAGGGATGAAATTATCACAAGATGACAAAAGGTGAAAATGAAACGTCATTTTTTGCGATAAAAGAACCCATTTTAACGAATATATGGGTTGTAGATGTAAATTAAACCAAGGGCTGGTCCTTTGGCCCTTTGGCTTGGTATAAAACAGACATAGCGGCTCCATGCAGACGTGCGGCTGTATCCCTTTGTAGAGACTGGCATAACAATGATTATTACTTCCTTACTCGATACTGATTTATATAAATTTTCTATGATGCAGGTGGTCTTGCATCATTTTCCAGCTGCACAGGTCCAGTACCGCTATCAGTGTCGTACTCCGAATATAGACCTACGCCCTTATATAGATGAAATTCGGGCCGAGGTCAAAGCTTTATGTCAGTTGCGCTTTAACGAAGATGAGCTCAACTACTTAAGACAGCTGCGTTTTATTAAAAGCGACTTCGTGGATTTTCTGGGGTTATTCCATCTGCCTGAGCGCTGTATTCGTATCGAGGAAGGAGCCAAACCCGGTGAGCTCAGCATAGAGGTCGAGGGTCCTTGGCTACATACGATTTTGTTTGAAATTCCTGTGTTGGCCATCGTGAATGAGGTTTATTTCCGTAATACTCAGCCAGAGGCGGACTGGGACGAAGGTCGTAGACGCTTACAAGAAAAAATGCATTGGGTCACCGATGATCCTGATTTGGTTGATTTCAAGGTGGCTGAGTACGGCACTCGTCGTCGCTTCTCTAAGCGCTGGCATGATGAGGTGGTGCTCACGATGAAAGAGCATATGGGACGCCACTTTGCGGGTACGAGTAATGTGTGGATGGCTAAAAAGCATGGGGTGTTGCCATTGGGCACCATGGCGCATGAGTATTTGCAGGCTTGTCAGGCATTAGGGCCGCGACTCAGAGACTCACAGACCTTTGCTTTTGAAACCTGGGCGAAAGAGTACAGAGGGGATTTAGGGATTGCGCTATCAGATGTCTATGGCTTGGACGCATTTCTAGCTGATTTTGATATGTATTTTTGCAAGCTGTTTGATGGTGCGCGTCATGATTCCGGAGATCCCTTTGTGTGGGGGGAACGCTTGTTGGCACATTACCAGCAGAATCGGGTGGACCCCAGAACCAAAACATTGATTTTTTCAGATGGCTTGACCATTCCCAAAGCCATAGAGCTAGCCAAACATTTTGCAGGACGCTGTCTCGTGTCGTTTGGTATAGGAACGAACCTGACCAATGATTTAGGCTATGAGCCGTTGCAGGTAGTGATGAAAATGGTGCGATGTAATGGTCAGCCGGTGGCAAAAGTATCTGACTCACCAGGTAAAACCATGTGCGATGACTTGGAGTACTTGGCTTATTTGCGCAAGGTGTTTGATTTACCAAAATGCGCGGAAAGCCTCGTCGTTTAGGGCGAGGAAGAATAGCGCGGACGGCAACGCCGTCCTTTGAGACTACGGTGGCGTTTGCTGTTGCTCGATATACTGTCGAATGATTTCAATCGGCGTGCCGCCACAGCTCTCAGCAAAATAACTCGGCGACCATAAAGCCCCTTTCCACAGTTTCTTTTTAATGTTGGGGTAGTTCTTTTTTCGGATTAAGAAGACTGGATATACCCTTTAAGCTATTAACCAGTTTTGATATGGCGACTTGCTTCGGTGGGTTCTTGGC
>DUNB01000139.1 GCA_012839585.1 Alcaligenaceae bacterium
AAAAAGGTACAGTATGACTAATGATTAAAACCTCACCACTAGAGATTAAAGATGACGCAACGTTATACACTCACAGCTAAAGCGTTACACTGGATTATGGCAGTGGGCTTTATAAGTTTATTTACTTTGGGCTTTTATATGCAAAGCCTGCCCTTCTCGCCTACTAAGCTGCAACTTTACTCTTGGCACAAATGGGCGGGAGTGACTTTGTTTTTACTGGCAACGTTTCGCTTGATATGGCGTCTAACCCACCCAGCACCGGCCTTGCCTCAAACCATGAGCCCTGCTGCTCGTATGCTGGCTCATGCTGGTCACCATGCTTTATATGTGTTGATGTTTGCGGTGCCGCTATCCGGCTGGCTGATGAGTTCAGCGATGGGATTTCAAACGGTTTGGTTTGGTGTTCTGCCTTTACCGGATTTAATTTCGAAAAACAAAGAGTTAGCCGATGTGCTAGGCGCTACACATGCTTACTTAAACTGGGCCTTTATTGCTGCAGTAGTAGGTCATATATTAGCTGCCATAAAACACCAGTTTATTGACAAAGATAATTTATTAGCTCGTATTAAATAATTCAAGGACTTAATCACATGTTGAAACGTACCCTAGCCGCTGCATTTTTTAGTGTACCTTTTGCCTTATCGGCAGCCACTTACAGCTCTTTAGACAGCGAGCAAAGCAACATTCAATTCCATTATCAGCAAATGGGCGTCAAGATGGATGGTTCATTCTCTGGTATTGAAGGTGATATCCATTTTGATACCGCAGATGCGAGCAATGCTAAAGTTAAGCTGCAAGTTAAAATGGACAGTGTGAATACCGGTTCCGAAGAAGCCGACTCTGAGGTTGTAAAACCAGAGTGGTTCAATGCCGAAGCGCACCCAAATGCCTTATTTACCGTGACCTCTATTGAAAGCAAAAGTGCAAATGAATTCGAGGTCACCGGTTTATTGTCCATAAAAGGACATGAGCAAGAGATTCGTTTTCCTGCTACTGTAATTGAAGCCGAAAACAAAGCCACTTTTACTGGTAGTTTCTCTTTATTACGTGGCGACTACGCCATTGGTGAGGGCGTTTGGTCTACCTTTGATATGGTCGCCAATGACGTTCGTGTTGATTTCACTATCGTAGCCACAGAATAATTTATTTAGGAGTTTTTTTATGAAAACCACATTCCGTCGTCTTGCCCTAGCTAGTGCTTTAACTGCTTTTGTTAGTGTTCCTGTTATGGCTGAGCCAGTCACTTACCAGGTTGACGCATCACACACATTCGCTCGCTTTTCCTATAACCACATGGGCTTAAGCCAGCAACTAAACCGCTTTGATAAGACAACGGGGCAGGTTGTATTAGATTTAGCAGCCAAAACAGGCGAAGTAAATATTGAAATTGATACTCGCTCCGTGGCCACAGGTCATGATGCCTTTAATGAGCATATCCAAGGCGCCGATTTTCTGGATACCGCCACCTACCCCACTGCTACTTTCAAGTCCAGCAAAGTGATCTTTGACGGTGACCAGCCCACAGCAGTAGAAGGTGATCTAACCATTAAAGGGGTGACTAAACCAGTGACCTTGACCATTAATTCTTTTGCTGCCAAGCCTCATCCTATGTTGAAAAAACCCGCCATAGGGGCCGACGCTCAGGTCAAAATCAAACGTTCTGATTTTAATGCCGACAAATTTGCCCCTGCTGTCAGCGATGAAGTCACGATCAGTATCGCTCTAGAAGCAATTGCTAATTAATTAGCCATCAAAAAGCCCACCTCAATAACTCAACGTCTTTACATAAGACCGAGCAGTCAGAGGTGGGCTTTCTTTGATTCAGATACCGCTTACCAAAATGCGCGGGGAGCCTCGTCGTTTAGGTCGAGGAGGATGTCAAAGAATGTCTTCGATGGCTTCTAAGGGACGCCCTAAACGCACCCCTTTTTCTGTTTGTACTAGCGGCCGATTTAAAAGGATCGGGTTCTCTATCATCGCTTGAATTAACCGTTCGTCATCCGCCTGTTCTAAAGCCAGTGTGCTATAAACGTCTTCATTAGTGCGCATGACATCACGCACTGATAAATTCGATTGCGCAATCAGTGCTTTAATCTGTTCGGCATCTAGAGGGTTTTTTAAATAATCGATGATTTCGGGATTAAAGCCACGCTCTTGTAAGAGTGCTAATGCTGCCCGTGACTTGCTGCAACGAGGATTATGATAAATTTTAGTCATAGTCACCTACATAAAGGAAAAACATGATTGATCTATATTACTGGACTACACCTAACGGTCATAAAATCACGATGTTTCTAGAGGAAGCCGGAATCGATTACAACATCATTCCCATCAACATCGGTAAAGGGGAGCAGTTTGCCCCTGACTTTTTAGCCGTCGCGCCCAACAATCGTATTCCTGCTATTGTAGACCATGCGCCTGCAGATAATGGTCCTGCTATCTCTGTTTTCGAATCCGGTGCGATTCTGCAGTATTTGGCTGAAAAAACCGGTCAGTTTCTATCTAAGGACCTACGTAAAAAAACACAAACCATAGAGTGGCTTACTTGGCAAATGGGTGGTCTAGGCCCGATGGCTGGTCAAAATCACCACTTTAATATTTATGCGCCAGAAAAAATTGAATATGCACAACAGCGTTATATTAAAGAAACCAATCGCCTCTATGGTGTACTAAACAAACAGCTACAAGACCGGGATTTTATTGCAGGCGAATACAGCATTGCTGATATGGCGTGTTATCCGTGGATTGTGCCGCATGAGGCGCAAGGTCAAAACCTGGATGATTTCCCGCATCTAAAAGCCTGGTTTGAGCGTATTGCTGCCCGACCAGCTACACAACGCGCCTATGAAAAGGCCAAAGGAATCAACACCCAACCCTCAGTCTCTAACGAAGAAGCTCGCAAGCACTTGTTCGGTCAAGATGCCTCTGTGCTTAAATAAGGAGTTTTTTATATGCGTTCTGTCGCACTACGTTTAAGTTTGATTAGTTTGTCTGCCGCTGTGTTGGCAGCGTGTGCAGGCCCAGCTAAAGATATCTCTTTAATTCCAACCCAAACCGCGGACATCACTAGCAAAGACGGGGCATTTACCCAGCCATTAAAGGTTAAGCGTACCAAGCCTGGTTGCAAAGGGGACTGCCCTACTATCGAAGTAGATTCCCTGATTTTCCCAGGCAATAAGGCTCTAACGCATTACGTCGATAGCCAACTGGCAGATATGTCGCAGTTTGATGGCAATTATGCAGCTCAAAGCTCCATCAATGCCTTTACAGACTACTTTTGGCAGCATGCTGGTCCGCGTGATCAAGTCATCTTGTCCGCCAAAACCCGTTACCGTAACCAACATTTGAGTGTTATTGAACTCGGTGCTTGGCAATACTTAACAGGTGCTGCCCACGGTATTAGTGAAACCCGTTTTGTTAACTGGGACCATCGTGCTAACCAACCCTTGGGCTTTAACCAGATTATTAAGCCCAATCAGACGCAAGCTTACGTACAGCGTTTACAACAGGCACATCAAAGCTGGCTGAAAACCCAAGAGGCGGCACAAGCCGATCCTGCCGAATACAATCGTCTCTGGCCCTTTCAACCTAGCGACAACATAGCGCTCACTGACTCTGGTTTAGTGGTTAAGTACAATTCGTACGACCTAGCACCTTATTCCTCTGGACAGCCTGAACTGCATATTCCTTATCCTGACCTTGAAGGGATTGTGCAACCACAGTTCTTGCCACGTTAACAGCTAAAGCTCGACACAACGCTTAACTCAATTGCGTTGTGCACAAAAAAACCGCGATGTGTACAAACATCGCGGTTTTTGTATGAGCAATTAAAGAGGCTTATTTACCGTAAATGGTTTTGGAGCCGTCTTTATGCCACTCGAACACATCAAATTTAAACTCTTTCAAGTCACCTTGTTCGTTCCAGGAAATGGTACCAATAGGTGTTTTGACCTCGTTTTCGTGTAGGTATTTGGCTACGGCAACAGGATCATCTTTACCTACGCCTTTTAGACCAGCAACTAAAGCTTGTGTAGCGGCATAAGCGGTCATTTGGAAAGCGCCGCCTGGGTCACGACCTTTTTCTTTAAAGGCTTTAACCAAGGCTTCGTTAGAGGCGTCTTGGGTAAAGTCAGCAGGCAAGGTGACCAACATGCCCTCGACAGCGTCACCGGCGATGGCGTTAATGTCTGGGTTACCTACGCCTTCAGGACCCATGAAAGGAATACCTAGGTTTTGCTCTGCACCTTGGCGCAAGAGTAGACCCATTTCAGGGTGGTAGCCACCGTAGTACACAAAGTCTGCACCGGAGCCTTTTAGCTTGGTGATTACCGCGGAGTAATCACTATCACCTGCATTAATCCCCTCGAAGAGCACAACCTCTACACCACCTTTTTCTAGGTCGGCTTTTACTGCGGAGGCAATACCCTGACCGTAAGATTGTTTGTCATGTAGGACGGCAACTTTGCTAGGCTTATAAGCCTAGCAAAGTTGCCGTCCTACATGACAAACAATC
>DUNB01000140.1 GCA_012839585.1 Alcaligenaceae bacterium
GCCACTGGTAGGCAGTGAACTCATCACAGAAAAACGCGCGACCTTCGTGGCTAGTCCTGGTTTGATTCGCCCAGAGCTACACACACCTTGGCCCAATGTGGTGCTGGCAGGTGATTGGGTAAATAACGATTACCCCGCTGTCTTAGAAGGTGCTGTGCGCAGTGGTTTAGCTGCTGCCAAAGCCCTGCATCAATAAAAAACCCCAAGATCGCGACGACCTTGGGGTTTTGTTTTACAAAAGCGTAGGTTTGTTTTACGCGTTTTCTTCCATGTAGGCACGAACCTGAGCCACATCCGCATCCATCACGACCACACGCTGTGGCAGATCATTGAGGTGTTGCAGATGCTCTGGCACGGGAGCGGGCTCGCCAATGGCTTCCTCGATGGTTTCAGAAAACTTCGCGGGTAAGGCGGTTTCTAACACCAACATAGGAATGCCCTCTTGGATGAAAGCGCGTGCCACTTTGACGCCATCTGCGGTATGAGGATCGATCAGTACCCCGGTGTTTTTGTAAACATCCGCAATGGTTTCCACACGATTCGCATGTGCGCTTTGACCTGCAACAAAACCGTATTTTGCTTCGAAAAGTGGTTTCATATCGCTTAGGTCAAAATAGCCCTGCGTCGCCAACTGTTCCCATAAAGCGTTCAATTTCGCGGCATCACGGCCTACTAGATCAAACACAAAACGTTCAAAGTTAGAGGCGCGCGAAATATCCATCGAAGGGCTGGAGGTAGCGTAGGTGTTTTCCGAACTGCGCGGACGGTAAATACCCGTACGGAAGAACTCCTCTAGCACGTTGTTTTCGTTGGTGGCCAACACCAATCGCGCGATGGGCAAGCCCATTTGACGCGCAATGTGCCCTGCCAAAATATTACCGAAGTTGCCAGACGGCACCGCAAAGGACACAGTTTGTCCTGCCGCGTTGGTCGCGCGCAACCAGCCCCAGAAGTAATACACCACCTGAGCAGCAATACGCGCCCAGTTAATGGAGTTCACCGCACCCAGGTTCATGGACTGTTTAAAGTCCAAATCACCGGCTAATTGTTTAACGATATCTTGGCAATCGTCAAACACGCCTTTGACGGATAGGTTATGGATGTTTTCATCCTGCAGTGAGTACATTTGTGCGCGTTGGAATGCGCTCATGCGACCATAGGGAGACAACATGAACACATTAACGCGGCTTTTGCCACGTAAAGCGTACTCTGCCGCCGAACCCGTGTCACCAGAGGTGGCACCTAAAATATTAATGCGGCTGTCGCGTTTTTCTAGCACGTACTCAAAGACCTGACCCAAAAACTGCATCGCCATGTCTTTAAAGGCTAAGGTAGGACCTTGGGACAAACCCAGCAAGGACATTTCGCCCTGTACCGGTTTGACAGGCACCATGGTTTCGCCCACAAATAAGTCAGGGGCATAAGCTGCCTTGGTTAGGGCACGTAGGTCCTCGGCAGGAATATCATCGATAAACAATGAAAGAATTTCAAAAGCGAGCTCGTCATAAGACAAAGAGCGCCACTGCTCGAGTTGTGCGGCGGAGATCTGAGGGTAGCTTTGTGGAACAGCTAAACCACCATCTGGAGCCAAGCCTTCTAGCAAAATATCGCTGAATGATTGTGGCTCCATGCCACCGCGTGTAGAAATGTATTTCATTACAGCTCCTCTACGCGCAAGCGTGTTACCGGGGAACGTACAAAATCCAATGATTGAATACGTTCAATAGCGGCTTCGATGTCGCCTTCGCGAGCCTCGTGCGTCAAGAAGATAATGTCGGTCTCATCATTCACCGCGGGCTCTTGGAACATGGATCCAATCGAAATCTGGCTTTCGGCCAAGATGCGGGAAATATCCGCCAACACCCCAGGGCGATCTTCTACGCGCAAGCGTAAGTAGTAGGCAGATTGAATGTCCGCCATGGGTAAGATGGGCGTGTCAGCCATTGCATTGTGCTGGAAAGCCAAATACGGTACGCGGTGGTCATGATCTGCGGTTAACAGACGGGCTACATCGACCAAGTCCGCCACAACGGCTGAAGCGGTTGGAAGCTCACCCGCGCCAGCACCGTAATAAACGGTAGGGCCTACTGCATCGCCATATACCATTACGGCATTCATCGCCCCCTGTACATTAGCTAGCATGCTGGATGAGGGAACCAAAGTGGGGTGAACACGCAGCTCAATACCATTTTTGCGCGCACGTGTAATACCGAGCAATTTCACGGTGTAACCCAAACGTTCCGCATGTGCGATATCCTCGGCAGCCAATGTAGTGATGCCTTCGATGTGAGCCTTAGAAAACTGCACCGGAATACCAAAGGCCAACGAGGCCAACAGGCTGAGTTTGTGGGCTGCATCCACGCCTTCGATATCAAAGGTAGGATCGGCTTCGGCATAGCCTAAACGCTGCGCATCGGCCAAGGCGTCTGCAAAAGACAAGCCTCGACTGCGCATTTCAGACAAAATAAAGTTGGTGGTGCCATTAATAATGCCGGCCACCCATTGGATACGGTTGGCGGTCAAGCCCTCGCGCATGGCTTTGATAATAGGGATCCCACCAGCCACGGCTGCCTCGAAGGCGACCATCACGTTTTTCTCTTGAGCTGCGGCAAAAATAGCATTGCCGTGATTGGCTAAGAGGGCTTTGTTAGCTGTAACCACATGCTTGCCTTGGGCGATGGCTTCCATTACCCAGTCTTTGGCTAGGGTCTCGCCCCCGACTAGCTCAACCACCACATCGATTTCAGGGTTACGCACAATATCCATACCATCGGTCGTAATTTGTACCTGATCACCGACCAGAGCTCTGGCTTTTTCTACATCCCGGACCGCAACAGCGACAACCTCGATACGGCGACCCGCACGGCGCGTAATTTCATCCGCATTCTGATTAAGCACCTTCCAGGTACCACCGCCGACTACACCTAAACCTAATAAACCTACTTTGATTGGACTCATTTAAGTAACCCGTCCTTTCGGAACATTTCTTTAATGCCGCGTACTGCTTGTCGAGTACGCTGCTCGTTTTCAATTAACGCAAAACGCACGTAATCATCACCGTATTCACCAAACCCAATACCGGGGGACACGGCAACTTTAGCGTCTTGCAATAGACGTTTGGAGAACTCTAAAGAGCCCTCTTTACTATAGTGTTCTGGGATTTTGGCCCAGATGTACATGGAGGCCTTAGGCACATCCACATTCCAGCCAATTTCCTGTAAGCCTTTAGCCAGCACATCACGACGTCGCTTGTAGCTTTCCGTGATTTCTGCCACGCAGTCTTGTGGACCTTCGAGTGCAGTAATTGCCGCCACCTGAATGGGGGTAAAGGTGCCGTAGTCATGGTAACTTTTGATGCGGGCTAGCGCATTAACTAAATCCGCATTACCCACCATGTAACCAATACGCCAGCCAGCCATGTTATAGCTTTTGCTCATGGTGAAGAATTCAACCGCCACATCGCGCGCACCTTCGACTTGCATAATGGACGGAGCCACATAACCATCAAAGGTAATATCGGCATAGGCTAAATCATGCACCACGAGAATGTCGTGCTCTTTAGCCAGTGCTACGATACGCTCAAAAAACTCTAGCTCAACGCATTGAGCAGTTGGGTTACTGGGGAAACCCAAAATCATCATTTTTGGCTTAGGAATCGCCTCTTTGACGGCTTTTTCGATCTCTTCGAAGAAATCCACGCCAGGAATCATGGGCACCGAACGGATATTCGCGCCAGCGATGACAGCCCCATAAATATGAATGGGGTAACTAGGGTTGGGCACCAATACCGTATCACCACGGTCCAAAGTGGCCAACATCAAATGAGCTAAGCCTTCTTTAGAGCCAATCGTAACAATGGCCTCTGTTTCTGGGTCTAGCTTGACCTGATAGCGACGATCGTACCAATCCACAATAGCTTTACGTAAACGAGGAATACCGCGCGATACAGAATAACCATGGGTATCTGGACGACTTGAGGCCTCAACCAGTTTGTCTACAATGTGTTGTGGCGTGGCGCCATCAGGATTACCCATCGACATATCAATAATGTCTTCGCCGCGACGACGCGCCGCCATTTTGAGTTCGCCGGTAATGTTAAATACGTAAGGTGGCAAACGATCTATGCGAGGAAAGCTACTCATGGGAGTCCTTAGATGTGCAAAAGTGAACAAAAGTCCGAGAATCGACTAGTTTAATGGAATATAGGCAAAGTGAAAAATCCACACAGCGAAAAGGCTAGGCTTTGCGTTATGATTGGTATATCTATTGTGGAGATTTATTGTGCAACTGCAAAAAGACACGAACCCTGCACTCAATACAGTGACGGCCTATGGCGATGATTATATTGAAATCAACAAAACAGGTTACCACCAATCGATTTATTTTATGCCTGAAGGTCCGATTAATGGACTAGACATACAAAAACCTACTGATTTTACTACAGAGCTGCTACAAAATATCACCGGTGTACGCCCAACAGAAAAAGACCCCATGGCGTTCTTAGATGGCGCCAATGCCGCTTTAGAAAACCCAGAGGATATCGAGGTGTTATTAATTGGTACGGGTCGCCAACAACAACTCTTACACCCAGCCATCACTAGCCCTTTGCTAGGATTACGCATAGGGGTAGAGGTGATGGATACGCCCGCTGCGGCGCGCACCTATAACATCCTCATGTCAGAGGGGCGCCGTGTTGTGGTTGCCCTCCTGCTTTAACTATCAACCCCTAACAGACAACACAAAAGGAATATCATGTCCACGATTACCGTAGGCCAAGCCCTTCCCGCATTTAGCGCCCAAAGCACCCAAGGCGAGATCAGCTCCGAATCCTTAGCTGGACACGCCTATGTGTTGTACTTTTATCCTCGTGACAATACGCCTGGCTGTACGACCCAGGCTCAAAACTTTCGTGATTTGATCAATGAATTCGAGGCCGCTGGTGTCAAAATCATCGGTGTGTCTCGTGACAGCATGGCCTCTCACGAACGTTTTGCCACCAAACAAGAACTTCCCTTTGCACTGATCAGCGACCCAGACGAAAGCCTCTGCGAACTTTTCGGTGTCATGAAATTGAAAAACATGTACGGTAAACAAGTACGTGGTATTGAACGCAGTACTTTCCTCGTCAACGCCGATGGCGTTTTAATACAAGAATGGCGCGGCTTGCGCGTACCCGGTCATGTAGACCAGGTGCTTGAGGCAGCTCGCGCATTATAATAGTTTGCGCTGCGCGGTCTAGGCTACGCAGCGCGCATACGGAGCACTTTTATGCCCTTACCTACGCAGCCTTCTAAACTTGGGGCTATTTTAAGCGCAGATGAAATCAAATCGGCCCCTAAGGCCACCCCTCCGGCCAAAGTGGTGACTCCTCACACCCCAGCAGCTAAAGAAAACAAAGAAAAAACAAACACACCCAAAGCCGCACCCAAAACCGCCACGACAGCCTCGGACAACCAAAAACCCAAAGCGCCTTTGGTAGCCAAAACGGTTTCTACCGCTGAGACCACCACTCGCACGAATAAGGCCGTTAAGAAAACAACTAAATCCACACAGACCCAAGTGCAATCGACTGCACCTGTTCAGGATACGCCGACGACGGCTCAAGCCACTCCCGCTGCTCCGGTCTCTGAGAACGCCCCGGCAGCCGCGCCTGCGACAACGCCAAAGTCAAAGCCCGTCGCGCACGCTACACCCGAACCACGCAAACTGTTTGTGTTGGATACCAACGTGCTGCTCCACGATTCCAACTGTTTGTTCAAGTTCGAAGAGCACGATGTGTTTATCCCTATGATCGTGCTCGAAGAGCTGGATCATCAGAAAAAAGGCTTATCCGAGGTCGCACGCAATGCACGCCAAGTGAGCCGCCACCTCGAGGCCTTAGTCGATGACAAAGACATCAGCCAAGGCATCCCTCTTAATGGTGCCGGTCACATGGAGGCTCGTGGTCAATTATTTTTCCAAACCTCTGCCCTAGAAGCAAAACTGCCCATCAATCTACCGATAGGCATTGCTGACAACGCGATTTTGCACGTCGTACACGCCATGCAGGCGCAGTACGGCAAAGATACCGTCGTCATGGTGTCCAAAGACATCAACATGCGCCTCAAGGCACGCACCCTTGGCATTCACACCGAGGACTACCGTCACGATCATGCTCTAAGCGACTCTGATTTGCTGTACGAGGGCGCCCGCGAGCTACCCGAGGACTTCTGGCATAATCACGGCCAAAAAATGGAGTCTTGGCAACAAGGTGGTGTCACTTACTACAAGATCCAAGGCCCGTTGTGCTCAGAGCTCAGCGTCAACGAATTCGTCTATACCAAACAAGAGCCCGGCTTAGTGGCCCAGGTCAAACAGGTCTCTAGCAACAAAGCCGTTTTGGCCACCATTCGCGACTACAGTCACAACAAAAACAATGTGTGGGGAATTACGGCGCGCAACCAAGAGCAAAACTTTGCGCTAAATCTGCTGATGAATCCTGACTGTGACTTTGTTTCTTTATTAGGTCAGGCCGGTACAGGTAAAACCTTGCTTGCGCTAGCCAGCGCGCTGACGCAGACCCTAGAAACCCAGCTTTATAACGAAATCATTATCACTCGCGCCACTGTACCCGTTGGCGATGAGATCGGTTTCCTGCCCGGCACCGAAGAGGAAAAAATGGCGCCTTGGATGGGAGCTCTGGAGGACAACTTAGAGGTTCTGCATCTGGGTAGCAACAAACTTTCCGCGCTCAATAATGATCCGAGCCGTAGCGCTACCATGGATATTATTCGCTCTCACATCAAGGTCAAATCCATGAGCTTTATGCGGGGCCGTACTTTCCAGAACAAGTTCCTGATCATTGATGAGGCCCAAAACCTAACGCCTAAGCAAATGAAAACCCTGGTAACCCGAGCTGGCCCGGGCACTAAAATTGTCTGTATGGGAAACATCGCCCAAATCGACACGCCTTACCTGACTGAAGGCAGCTCTGGCTTAACCTATGTGGTGGATCGCTTTAAAGGGTGGCCTCACTCTGGCCATATTACCTTGCAGCGCGGCGAACGTTCTCGTCTTGCCGATTACGCCAACGAGGCACTATGAGTCATCGCATAAACTTACCTGTAGGCATCACCATGGGTGATGCCGCTGGCATCGGCCCAGAAATCATCCTTAAATGTTTTGCCGCAGGTCTACCCTATCCGGCTGTGGTTTATGGCGATCTGGGCACGCTACAACGCCACGCCACGGCGCTAAGCATAGACATCCCTATCGTCGCCATAGCTGATGCCTCTGAATGCCCTGAGCGGGGCATTGGCGTCTTAAATCGCTGGCAGGCTTTGCCCGTTATTCCGTACGGAACGATTCATGCCGAGGCAGGCCGTGGTTCGTACGAATACCTCTGTCACGCCATTGACGATGCCATGGCCGGCAAAATTCGTGCCATTGTCACCGCCCCGTTGCATAAAGACGCCATGTTGGCTGGTGGCATCGACGCCCCTGGCCACACGGAAATTCTAGCGGAACGCACCGGCACCAGCGACTTTGCCATGATGCTGAGCAATCCGGAACTACGCGTCATCTTGGTCACCATTCATGTGCCTATTACGGCAGTTAGTCCTTTGTTATCCATAGACAAAGAACTACGCACCATTCGTCTGGCGCATCAGGCCTGCTTACACGCCGGCATTCAACAGCCTCGCGTTGCGGTGGCCGGCCTAAACCCTCATGCCGGTGAAAACGGTCGCTTTGGTAACGAAGAAGCCTTATTTATTGAGCCCGCCATTGCTGCGGCACGTGCTGAAGGCATCGATGCCAGCGGACCTTGGCCTGGGGATACGATTTTCATGCGCGCCCGCAAAGGCGAGTTTGATATTGTGGTGGCCCAATACCATGACCAGGGTCTGATTCCCGTTAAATACCTAGGCGTAGAACAAGGCGTCAATACCACCGTTGGACTGCCGTTTATTCGGACCAGTGTGGATCATGGCACCGCTTTTGATATCGCGGGTCAAGGTATCGCCGACCCCACCTCGTTGCGCGTGGCGTTTGACACAGCCTTGCAAATGACGGTCGATTAAGCCTCTCCGCGCACAAGTCCGCTTAAAAACAAAAAAAGTCGCTAAAACAGAACTGCCCCCAATAGCCTGATATCCAACCTATTGGGGGCAGCCCACAAACGGCGGCTTTTTTTAAACGTTTTTTACTAAACAGGACTGTAATTCAAGAATCGGGTGCTCGAGCCCTGGAACGCGACGCGCACGGTCCCAATGGGACCGTTACGCTGTTTACCAATGATCAGTTCTGCCGTGCCTTTATCGGGGGAATCGGGGTTATAGACCTCGTCCCTATAAATAAACAAAATCAAATCCGCGTCTTGTTCAATGGCGCCAGATTCGCGCAAGTCAGACATCACCGGGCGTTTGTTAGGACGTTGTTCTAGACTACGGTTTAACTGCGATAAGGCAATCAGCGGGCAGTTCAATTCACGCGCCAAGCCTTTTAGCGCACGACTGATTTCAGAAATCTCCGTAGCTCGGTTTTCAGAGCCAGAACTACCTGACATAAGCTGCAAGTAGTCAATGATAATTAAACCCAACTGCCCACACTGACGCGCCAAGCGTCTGGCACGGGCACGTACCTCCATCGCCGTTAAGCCCGGGCTTTCATCGATATAAATTTGCGCCTCTTGGACTTTTTTTACCGCATGAGTCAAGCGTGGCCAATCGTCCTCGGTCAGCTTGCCGGTACGCATACGGTGCTGATCCAACAGCCCTACTGAGCCCACCATACGCATCGCTAATTGCACCGCCCCCATCTCCATGGAGAACACGGCAACGGGTAAGCCTTGCTCAATCGCAATATGTTCACCGATGTTCATGGACAACGAGGTTTTACCCATCGACGGGCGCCCTGCCACAATAATTAAATCCCCAGGCTGCAAGCCAGAGGTCATGCGGTCCAAATCCACAAAGCCTGTCGGTACACCGGTGACTTCGGAATCGCCTTCGCGATGATAGAGCTCGTCAATGCGATCTACCACCTGCGCTAACAGCGGCTGAATATCCTGAAAACCTTTATTGCCCCTGGCACCCTCTTGGGCGATCTGAAACACTCGAGCCTCGGCCTCGTCCAAGATTTGACGGGCCTCTTTACCTTGGGGGTTAAACGCGGCGGACGCAATCTCATCTGAAACAGAAACCAACTTGCGCAACATAGAGCGTTCGCGCACGATTTCAGCATAACGGCGAATGTTGGCGGCAGAAGGTGTGTTATGCGCCAGCGCATTTAAGTAAGCCAGACCACCCGCCTCTTCGGCCTTACCGGCCGTCGTTAACGATTCATACACCGTTACCACGTCTGCTGGACGTGCCAAACCGATTAAGCGTGTGATGTGCTGCCAAATAATACGATGATCAAAACGATAGAAATCATCATCAGTGATGATATCAGCGATACGGTCCCATGAACTATTATCTAAAAGCAACCCGCCCAAGACCGACTGTTCAGCCTCTACCGAATGCGGAGGCACGCGCAAATAATCCAAACCTTTATCAGCAGCAACACTCTTTTCCACACCCACACCTCAAAATAAAATAAAAAAAGCCGGCTTGCACCGGCTTTTTTATACGGTACAGTTCAAACTGTACCACGCTTAATCAATAAAAATTAAGCAACGTCGCCCACAACCTGTACGGTGATCTCTACCGCTACGTCAGGATGTAAAACAACTTGTGCTGGGAACTCGCCCACTGTTTTGAATACGCCATCAGCCAAGCGAACTTGGGATTTAGCAATACCTTCAAAACCACGTGCAGCCAATTCAGCAGCAATGTCCATGGTGGTTACAGAACCAAACAAACGACCATCTACGCCCGCTTTCTGAGTGATCTCAAGACGTAGATCAGCCATTTTAGCGGCTAGTGCCTCGGCAGCAGCCAAACGCTCTGCTTGGGCTTGTTCTAGTTCGGCACGACGTGTTTCGAATTCAGCAATTGCATCAGCAGTTGCACGACGAGCCATTTTGTTAGGGATCAAGTAGTTACGAGCGTAACCGTTACGCACACGAACCACATCACCCAAATCACCTAGGTTAACAACTTTTTCGAGCAAAATTACTTGCATGATTATTCCCCAGATTAGTTGTGGTTATCAGTGTAAGGCAACAAAGCCAAGAAACGAGCGCGCTTGATAGCGGTGTCGAGTTGGCGCTGATAGTTAGCCTTAGTACCTGTCAAACGTGCAGGAATGATCTTGCCGTTTTCTTGGATGAAATCACGCAAAGTGTCTAGGTCTTTGTAGTCGATTTCTTTAACACCGGCCACGGTGAAGCGACAGAATTTACGGCGTTTAAATAGGGGGTTTTGTTGACCAAAACGACGGCGGCGTTCTTTGCCTTTACGAGCGAAAGCCATAATTAACCTCTTTAAAATTCAGTAAAACGGATAAACCGTTTGTTTGTTTACACTAGCGCAGTAGGTGCAGCGTTACCGTTTTGAAATGATTGAATATGCAAAACAATACGCGTAGAAGATTGACGCAACGGAGCTATAAAACCCTGTATATCTAGCGTATCCCCCACCGAGACAGAACTAAGCCAGTTGGCGGTTTCGCCCATGGCGATGGCATCGATCTCGAAGCTGAGTTGGCGTTGTATGTTGGCTTGATCGACTGTAGATTGATGCTGCAGTACAATTTCGCACACGGCAATGCCAGCTGGGGTATAGCGCAATGGTTTAGTGCTGAGCACTAAGCCCTGAAAGCGTAAATGATTCACCTACTTTCGCAATTAGTCTTCGGACTCGTCGTCCTCGTCGTCTTCGACGTTTTGCTCAGCGCGCGCATCCGCATTGGATTTGCGACCTTCATCGCGCTCTACGGACTTCATCATTACCGAAGCGCCTTCAGGGGCGTCTTTGGTTTTAGCGATCAAGTAACGCAAGATAGCGTCGTTGTAACGGAAGGAGTGCTCGAGCTCGTCTAAAGTAGGCTGACCAATTTCGATGTTCAAGCAAACGTAGTGAGCTTTAACGAGTTTTTGGATTGGGTATGCCAATTGGCGACGACCCCAGTCCTCTAGGCGATGGATTTTACCGCCTTCATTTTTGATGATGGCTTCGTAACGCTCGATCATGGCGGGCACTTGCTCGCTTTGATCGGGGTGTACAATAAACACTACTTCGTAGTGACGCATGTATAACTCCTTGTGGATATCGCTCTAATGAGCCTGACAGCCCGACTTAAATACCAAGCCTATCTTTCATTAGGCTCTTTAAGTTCGAGCAAAGAATAAAGCATATAAGTATAACGTAAAATGGGTTTTTAGCGCAAGACAAAGCACCAAAAACCCATTTACAAAACAACAGTTCTGGCTATTTAGCCTTCTACCACCGCATATGCCGAATGGTTATGGATGGACTCAAAGTTTTCTGCCTCGATGCGGTAGCCTTCAATGCCATCAAGCGCCGATACCGCCACCGCCACATCGCGCACTAAATCCTCTACGAATTTCGGATTTTCGTAAGCCTGTTCGGTTACGTATTTTTCATCGGTACGTTTGAGCAAGCCCCAAAGTTCGCACGACGCCTGTTTCTCGATGGCCTCAATCAGCGCATTCATATCCAATTGATCTGGGTGCGCCACCACCGATACCGTCACATGTGAGCGCTGGTTGTGCGCGCCATATTTTGAAATGGCTTTGGAACAAGGGCAAAGACTAGTCACAGGAACCAAGATCGTTAGCTCAAACTGCACATCCGCATCGCCATCCACCGTCGCCACCGCATTGGCGGACCAGCTCACCTGGTAATCCAACAAGCTGCTCACACCAGAAACCGGCGCCACCTTATTCACAAAATAAGGGAACGAAGCGCTCACATCGCCCTCGGTGGCATTTAACAAGCCCAGCATTTCTGCTGTCATCTGACAAAAGCCCTGCATGCTCATCGGCGTGGCGCGGTGTTTTTCCAACAGCTCTAAGAAGCGCGACATGTGCGTGCCTTTTTCCTCGGCCGGCAAAGCGACAGTTAGCTCCCACTCGGCTACCGTAGGCATTGCCTCTGTACCATTGTCCACTAACATCGGGTAGGTGACGTCACGCACCCCTACCTTTTGGATTGGGATACGACGGGTATCTACGCTACTTTGCACATCGGGCATGGTTTCTACAGGAGTAGTCAAAGTCGACATAATGGTTTCCGCTTAGCGCCAGTAGCGCTTTTATAAATGATAATCAATACAGCTATTATGCAATGGTTTAAACATAAACCATAGGATCACCCCCAATAGCTGAGGACATTTGGAATTTAATCAATAGCTAAAAGACGGGCAAATCGGTTTCGAATGCTTTGTTCTATGCCATCAGCATCCAGGCCCACCTCTTTATTGAGTTGTTTTTGCTCGCCATGATCAATGAAACGATCTGGGTAACCCAGCAGCAGCGTTGGGATATCATGCCCACGCTGGCTGAGGTATTCAAGCACAGCACTGCCCGCCCCACCCATGATGCAGCCATCCTCTATGCAGACCAAAGCCTCGTGCGTTTGTACCAGCTGATCGATCATATCGGTATCAAGCGGCTTAACAAAACGCATATCCACCACGGTCAAATCCAAGGAGTCGGCCACGGGTAATGCATTGTGCAATAACGTCCCAAAGGCCAAAATCGCAATTTTTTTACCTTGACGCTGTAAACGGGCTTTACCCAGTTCGACGGTTTCTAAACCTGCTGTGACCTCGGCACCACAACCTGTTCCGCGTGGATAACGCACCGAGCTCGGTCCTGGGTGTTGATAACAGGTATTCAGTAATAAACGCGTTTCGTTTTCATCAGAAGGCGTACTGATCACCATATTGGGAATACAACGCAAGAAGGCAATATCATAATTACCGGCGTGCGTGGCGCCATCCGCGCCTACGAGTCCAGCCCGATCTAGCGCAAAGGTGACATCCAAATCCTGCAAGGCCACATCATGAATCAACTGATCGTAACCGCGCTGCAAAAATGTAGAGTAAATCGCGACTACTGGCTTGATGCCCTCGCAGGCCAAACCACCGGCAAAGGTGACGGCGTGTTGTTCAGCAATACCCACATCAAAATAACGTGTGGGGAATTGTTTTTCGAACTCCACCATGCCACTGCCTTCGCGCATGGCAGGCGTAATGCCGACCAACTTTTCATCCGCGGCGGCTTGGTCGCACAACCATTGCCCAAACACCTTGGTAAAGGTAAGAGGACTAGGCGCGGTGGACTTTTGAATACCAACAGCAGGATCAAATTTACCTGGCCCGTGGTAGAGCACAGGGTCGGCCTCGGCTAATTTGTAGCCTTGACCTTTACGCGTTACAACGTGCAAAAACTGCAAACCGCCTAATTCACGAAGGTTTTCTAAGGTGGGCAACAGGGAGTCTAAGTCATGGCCATCAATAGGCCCCACGTAATTAAAGCCTAGCTCCTCGAATAAGGTCGCCGGGGTGAGCACACCTTTGGCATGCCCTTCGAAGCGGCGCGCCAATTCCAGCATGGGAGGCATATGTTGCAACACCGCCTTACCCATGTTTTTGGCTTTAGCATAAAACTGCCCGGACATTAAGCGTGCAAAATAACGGTTTAATGCCCCAACGGGTGGTGAGATCGACATGTCATTGTCGTTTAACACCACCAACATATTGATTCCTGGGGTCACCCCCGCATTGTTTAGGGCTTCAAAAGCCATACCGGCCGTCATGGCGCCATCGCCAATCACCGCGATATGCTGACGGTCAATACCTAAATTGCGAGAGGCCACGGCCATCCCTAAGATGGCAGAAATAGAAGTGGACGAATGCGCGGTCCCAAAGTCGTCGTATTCAGACTCTGAGCGCTTAGGAAAGCCCGAAAGCCCCCCGTACTGGCGCAAATGCTCCATCTGATCACGACGTCCGGTCAGAATTTTGTGCGGGTACGACTGATGCCCCACATCCCAAACGATGCGGTCATGCGGCGTATTAAATACATAGTGCAAAGCAACGGAGAGCTCCACCGTGCCTAAGTTTGAAGACAGGTGCCCGCCAGTACGCGCCACCGATTGCAGTATATATTCGCGCAACTGTGTGGCGACCTGTTCAAGATCAGCGCGTTTTACATCGCGTAAATCATGGGGAGATTGAATATGCTGCAAAGATACATTAGCCATACGAGTCGTGTTGGGCAAAAAATAGGCGCTGATGCGCCTATGAAGTAAATCAAATAAGGCCTATTGTAAACGCATTTTCCATCGCTGCGTTTTTACCTTTTCTAGTGGTTTCTATCCACAATGAAATCTGCCAACAAGGCCAAGCTTTTCGCCCCAGAACCCAAAGGTAACAAGGCTTTACTCGCCTGTTCTTTTAGTTCTGCCAAAAGCTGCTTGGACTCATTTAGCCCCATGATGGAAACATAGGTCGGTTTATTATCAGCGGCATCTTTACCCGCGGTTTTACCTAAAGTCGCTGTGTCCGCGGTCACATCTAAAATATCGTCAACCACTTGGAAGGCCAGGCCGATTGCCTCGGCGTACTCAAGCAACTGTTGACGCGCTGGGGAACTGGCACCGGCCACGATCCCACCCAGTAAGACGGAGACTTCGAGCATCGCACCTGTTTTAAGGCGATGCATTTGACGCAACTGTTCTAGGCTAAGAGATTGGTCCACACTAGCACAATCTATTGCCTGCCCCCCTACCATACCCTGACTACCGGCGGCCTTAGCTAAAGCCGACACAGCTTGTATGACTAAAGCAGGCGCAATAGGCATAGAAGCCAACAAATCAAAGGCTAAAGGTTGCAACGCATCCCCGACCAACATCGCAGTGGCTTCGTCATACGCCACGTGAACCGTGGGTCGACCGCGACGCAACTCATCATCATCCATGCATGGCAAGTCATCATGTACTAAGGAGTACGCATGAATCAGCTCTACGGCTGCCGCCGCATGATCCAAGGCTTTCATTTGTGCTGAACTTAGCTCTGTGCCTTGTACTGCGGCCTCGCCAGCCGCATACACCAAAGCCGCACGCACACGCTTGCCTCCACCTAAAACGGCATAACGCATGGCGTCGTGCAATTCAGCTGGCACCGTCGTGGCCGCAGGCATCAGTTGATCTAAGACAGATTCAACACGTTCAATTTGCTGTTCTAACCATTCCTGGCTTTGTTCTTTATTTGCCATCTGTTAATCCTGTTCGGGATCGATTTCAGTAAGAGGACGCAGCAACTGTCCTTGCAGAACCTGCACCTGCTGCTCTACATGATCTAAACGCTGTTGACAGACCTGCGCCAATTTCACGCCTTGCTCATAGGCCTGCAAGGATTCCTCTAAAGGAAGTTCACCGCTTTCCATGTGCGCCACAATTTGCTCAAGTGCAGCTAGCGCCTGTTCAAAATCCGTAGGTAATTCCGTCGTTGCCTGTTGATCCGACATGGTCATATCCCTAATAAAATGCCTCAACCGCGCATTTTAACCGCGATTACAAAAGTCTGCTGAACCCGGATTGGGTAGGTCACGCATCTGGGGACGAGCTGCAGTACTGAATGCCATTATTGAAGTACTAGTACCTAGTTGTCACGCGCCTGTGGACGGGTAGGATCCGCAATCCACTCGCTCCAAGACCCGGGGTAAATAGCCGCACCGGATAAACCCGCTAATTCCATCGCAAACACATTATGGCAAGCGGTCATTCCAGAGCCGCAATAGTTCACTACCGAATCAATAGGGGTGTCACCCAACAGTTCCAAAAACTCAGCGCGTAGTTGCTCTGGCGATTTAAATCGTCCATCAGCCGTTAGGTTTTGTGGCGTAGGTCTGTTTAACGCCCCTGGAATACGCCCTGCCACCGGGTCGATGGGCTCTTTTTCACCACGGAAACGCTCCGCAGCTCGAGCATCGATTAAGGTATAAACAGGTTGATCTAGCTGTGCCACGATGGCATCGGCCTCAACCGTTGTTTGTTGGGGTTGTACGGTTAGGGTGGAGTGCGTGCTTGGCACAGGAGGAAGTTCTAAACGGGCATCGGTGACACCGCCAGCCTCTAGCCATGCTTGCCAGCCCCCATCCAAAATCATCAC
>DUNB01000141.1 GCA_012839585.1 Alcaligenaceae bacterium
ACATTCGCGATCGTACGCGTATCCACCGCAAGCAGCGTCAATATCATCACCACGGGTTTTGCGTACGGTAGTGACCACACCACCGTCTTGTAAGCGCTGGGCGAAATCACGCACGGTTGCTTGTGAGGAGCGTTTTAGACCAGACTGCGGGAACGGATTAAAAGGAATTAAGTTAAATTTACAACGAACTTGTTTGGCTATTTCCAGCAGCTGTTGTGCATGCTCTGGTTGGTCATTAATACCATCGAGCATGATGTATTCAAAAGTGATGAAATCACGCGGCGCATATTGCAAATAGTTACTACACGACGCAATGAGTTCGCGTAATGGATGTTTGCGATTCAAGGGCACGAGCTTATCGCGCAGCGCATCATTGGGCGCATGGAGCGAAACCGCCAAAGCCACCGGACAATCTTGGGCCAAACGATCCATAAATGGGACCACCCCAGAAGTGGAAACCGTCACCCGCCGACGAGACAAACCGTACGCATTATCATCCAACATCAAGCGTAAAGCGATCAGCACCTGATCATAGTTGAGCAAAGGTTCGCCCATGCCCATGAAGACCACGTTACTGATATAGCGATTGTCTTGAACGGGCTGTGGATTATCCCCCACCCGCGCTGCGGTTGGGTCTTGGCTTAGTTTGTCTCTAGCAAACCAAAGCTGGCCTATGATCTCGGCCGCACTCAGGTTGCGATTAAAACCTTGGTAACCCGTAGAGCAAAATGGACAAGCCACGGTGCAGCCTGCCTGGCTGGATATACACAGGGTTCCTCTGTCGTCTTCGGGGATATACACCGCCTCTACGGCGTTGTTCTGGCCCACATCAAACAACCATTTACGTGTTCCATCAGCAGAACGCTGTTCAATCTGCTGCTTAGGCGCGCAAATTGAACAATGTTGTGCCAACTGCTCGCGAAATACGCGCGCCAAATCGGTCATCTCCTCGAAGTCATTTACCCCCCGCTGGTGAATCCAGCGCTGGAGTTGTTTGGCTCGAAATGGTTTGTTTCCCCACTGGGCAACCAGTTCGACCAATTGTTCGGGTGTATAACCCATGATATTCGTGCGAGTTTCTGACATAATGATTTGACGTGCGTATGAGCAGTTAAGAATTAACGGCTGTGGATTTCGGTTTCTGCAAAGAAATAAGCGATTTCAACAGCAGCGGTTTCAGGAGCATCGGAACCGTGAACAGCGTTAGCATCGATGCTTTCAGCGAAGTCAGCGCGGATAGTACCAGCAGCAGCTTCTTTAGGGTTGGTTGCACCCATCAGCTCACGGTTTTTAGCGATTGCGTTTTCGCCTTCGAGGACCTGAACGAATACAGGACCAGAGATCATGAATTCAACGAGATCGTTAAAGAAAGGACGCTCTTTGTGTACAGCGTAGAAGCCTTCGGCTTCAGCGCGGGATAGTTGTACCAAACGACCAGCGGCTACAGTTAGACCAGCTGCCTCGAAGCGAGCAATAATTTGACCGATTACGTTTTTAGCCACTGCATCGGGTTTAATAATAGATAGGGTGCGTTCAATAGCCATGTAAAATCCCAGTATAAACAAAAAATGAAGCCGTTATTGCATAAACAAAAACGACAGTGATAAATAAAATGTTGTTTTTATCAAGAAAAACAAGCACTTTTGATGTTTTTCAGATAGCGACGTATTTTAACATGCTCACAGCATCGTGCTGCATCTTAAAATACAGCTTTTAGACTTATTATTTTCAACAGCAGCTTTTGGGGCTAAAACCCCACAGGTTTTGCTATAACTTGCAACACAATGACCAATTCCTCTAATACCCCCCTACTCGATCAGCTTGCAAAAAGCTTTGAACCCAAAGACATCGAAGGCAGTCGTTATGCTCAGTGGGAGCAGGCAGGCCTATTTAGCAGCGGACAGCATGTTGCCCACGAAAATGAAACCGCTCCTGCTTTTGTCATTCAGTGCCCTCCTCCTAATGTGACAGGCACTCTGCACATGGGTCACGCCTTTAACCAAACCATCATGGATGGCTTAACACGCTACCATCGCATGAAAGGCTTTGACACCGCCTTTATCCCTGGAACAGACCACGCCGGGATTGCGACGCAGATTGTCGTTGAGCGTCAATTGGACGAGCAAAACATTTCTCGCCACGATTTAGGCCGCCAGTCCTTTGTAGATCGAGTCTGGGAATGGAAGGAAAAATCGGGTAATGCCATCACAGAGCAAATCCGCCGCTTAGGCTCCTCTTGCGACTGGGAGCGAGAGTATTTCACCATGGATGAAAACCTCTCCCGCGGTGTGGCTGAAACCTTTGTGCGTCTATACGAGCAAGGCTTAATCTATCGTGGCAAACGCCTCGTCAACTGGGATCCGGTATTAGGGACAGCGGTCTCTGACCTAGAGGTAGAAAGCACCGAGGAGCAAGGTCACCTTTGGGAAATCCGTTACCCTCTAACCCAGCCCAGCGGTGACTTAACCCATCTAGTCGTTGCTACCACTCGCCCTGAAACCATGCTGGGCGACGTGGCCGTTATGGTTCACCCCGAGGACGAGCGCTATGCCCACCTCATTGGTCAAACCGTCACCCTACCTTTGGTAAACAAAGCCATCCCCATCATTGCGGATGACTACGTAGATCGCGAATTCGGTACCGGGGTGGTTAAAGTCACTCCCGCCCATGATTTTAATGACTATGCTGTGGGCGAGCGCCACAACCTAGAAAAAATCAGTATTTTAACGCTTGACGCCAAAATCAACGAAAATGCCCCAGAAAAATACCAAGGCATGGATCGTTTTGAGGCACGCAAACAGGTGGTAGCCGACCTCGAAGCCATCGACGCCTTACAAGCCGTTAAGCCTCATACCTTAATGGTACCGCGCGGTGACCGCACCAATACTGTGATTGAGCCTATGTTAACAGACCAGTGGTTTGTTGCCATGAGCCAGCCTGCCCCGGCTGACTCCATGCATCCAGGCAAAAGCATCACCGAGGTTGCCCTAGAGGTTGTGGCTAACGGACAAATTAAATTTGTACCAGAAAACTGGACCAATACGTATAACCAGTGGTTAAACAACATTCAAGACTGGTGTATTTCCCGTCAACTCTGGTGGGGCCACCAAATTCCTGCCTGGTATGCCGACAACGGTGAAATCATCGTGGCGCGCAACGAGGCCGAAGCCAAACAAAAAGCCGAAGCAGCAGGTATTACAGGTGAATTGCGCCGCGATGAGGATGTACTAGATACGTGGTTCTCCTCCGCTTTGGTTCCTTTTACCGACCTAGGTTGGCCTGAGAAAACCCCAGACCTCGCCAAATACCTGCCTTCCAGCGTATTGGTCACGGGCTTTGATATTATTTTCTTCTGGGTGGCCCGCATGGTGATGATGAGCATGCACATGACCGGCCAAGTGCCCTTTAATACCGTCTATGTACACGGCCTAGTCTGCGACATGGAAGGCAAAAAAATGAGCAAGTCACGTGGCAACACCATTGACCCCGTTGACCTCATTGATGGCATTGACCTAGAGACTTTGGTGCAAAAACGCACTTTTGGCTTAATGAACCCCAAGCAAGCCGACAGCATCGCAAAACGCACCCGCAAAGATTACCCCGATGGGGTTCCTGCCTATGGCACGGATGCTCTGCGCTTTACCATGGCCGCCTACGCCACCTTAGGCCGCAACATTAACTTCGACCTAAAACGCTGTGAAGGCTACCGCAACTTCAACAACAAACTATGGAACGCCACCCGATTTGTGTTGATGAACACAGAGGCCCAAGCTCCCTTTATGGCCTTCTGCTCCCCCACTGAATACTCTGCCGTGGACAAGTGGATTCGCAGCCAGCTACAACGCCTGATTCAAACGGTAGAACGCAACTTTGCCGAATACCGCTTTGACAACATTGCCAATGCCATTTATCACTTTGTGTGGGATGAATACTGTGACTGGTACTTGGAAATGGCCAAAGTTCAAATCCAACAAGGCAACCCAGCACAGCAACTCGCCACCCAGCGCACCCTCATCGAGGTGCTAGAGACCGTATTGCGCCTAGCACACCCCATTATTCCTTTTATCACCGAGGAATTATGGCAAAAAGTCTCCATCGTAGCTGCCAAACGCACCGCCGACGAATCCGTCAGCATCAGCGTACAACCCTACCCCGTCTTCGATGAAAAACAGATTGACGAGGTCGCAGAAAAACAGGTGGCTGAGCTCAAAGCTCAGGTCGATGCTATCCGCGCCCTACGTAGCGAAATGGGGCTGCCGCCCTCTGAGCGCGTACCCCTCTTGGCTCAAGGTGATAAAGACATGTTGACCCGCAACACACCTTACCTGAAAGCCTTGGCAAAAATGGCAGAGGTAGAGCTACACGACCAGTTACCAGACCTAGGCGCACCGGTACAGGTTGTAGGCACCACCCAGCTCATGCTGCACGTTGAAGTCGACGTAGAGGCCGAAACCGCTCGCTTAAACAAAGAAATCGATCGTTTAACCATCGAGATCAATAAAGCCAACGGCAAACTAGGCAATGCCAGCTTTGTAGAGCGTGCACCAGCTGCTGTGGTAGAACAAGAGCGCGAACGCTTAGCTAACTTTACCCAAACCTTAGAAAAGGTACAGGGTCAATTAGCTCGTCTACAAGGTTAAACACGTCACGTTAGAAGCGACTTTACGTCCAAAGATCTAAATCGGCGTTAAATCAAAAAGACTGAGTTCGGTTTTGATCCGGACTCAGTCTTTTCATACCCCGTCGGCTACGCCATCCAACTCTGGGGGCCAAGCTCAGCCCAAAGCTCTTCGGGGGGGGGTGTTAACAGATCGCTTAACATGAGCTTTTGCTTTTCCCTCGCCTGCTTTTTATTAGCAAAAAACAATGCCCATCTCTGTTCTGCAGGAGATGGGCATTTTTACCAAAATGCGCGGAAAGCCTCGTCGCTTAGGACGAGGAGGATGTCAATAGATACATCAATTGGAAAAACCGGTTAGGTTTTTAGAGATAACAAGAACGCCTCGTCCTTTTTATCCAACAAGCCTTTTTTTCTGGCCTTGTGAATCAAATCTGGGCGGCGTTCGGCGGTAATACGCAAAGACTGCTCTCTGCGCCACCGTTCAATGTTTTTATGATTACCAGACTTCAGCACATCGGGGATGGGCTGGTCCTTATAAATTTCTGGGCGCGTATAGTGCGGACTATCTAACAATCCATCTAGACCACTGTGAAAAGAATCACAGACCGCAGACTGGTTATCGTTAAGCACCCCGGGCAATAAACGAATCACACTGTCCATCATGGCCAGCGCCGCTATTTCTCCACCGGATAGTACAAAATCACCGATAGACATTTCGTGTGTAACACGCGCATCAATAAAGCGCTGATCAATGCCCTCATAGCGACCACAAATAATAATGGCGCCATCGGACTCCGCCCATTCTTGAGCGATATTTTGGTTAAATCGACGGCCTGTAGGGCTCATCAACACCACCGGGACCTCAGCCTTCGCACCTTGTGCTTTACGTGCTAACAGCGCGTCGTCCACGGCCTTATCAAGGGGCTCGGCCAACATTACCATACCTGGACCACCCCCATAGGGACGATCGTCCACCGTACGGTGCACATCGTGAGTATAGTCGCGGGGATTCCAGAACTGCAGATCCCAAATGCCTTTGTTGCGCGCACGCGCATTCACCCCGTTATCAGTAAGGGGAGCAAACATTTCGGGAAATAATGTGACAACGTCAAAACGCATGGGCGTTATACGTCCACAGGCCAAGAGCTATGTATTTGTTTTTTGTCGGTATCGACTTGATGAATATAAGCGTCTACAAAGGGGACCAGTTCTACAACGGGTCGACCTTTAGCAGTAGAGTGCGCGATAAACTGGGCCTGATCGTTTAGGGTGCCGGTATGAATTTCGAGTACGGCGTGAGCTCCGTTATCGAATACATTATCGACTTGTCCTACCAACACGGACTGGCCATTGTGGTCGCCGTACAATAGGCAGCCAATCAAATCGACCCAGTAATGCTCGTCCTCGTCCACTGACGGAAAGTCAGCTCGCGAAACCCAAACAGTATGCGCTTTAAGCTTTTCGGCTGGATCTCGGTCATCAAACCCCTGGAATTGCGCGACCACTGTCGCACTATGAGGACGGGATTTAACCACCGAATAAAACTGCGCCGGAGCAGTTGCCAAGTCGCCCGCCTTGTTGGGAGGTACGGGCGCTCGGAGCCACCACTTTTTAACAGTAAGCAAAACCTCTGCGTCGGCAGAATAAGGTTGAACCTTAATCCAGCCACGCACCCCATAAGCAGATAGCACACGACCTACTTCCACTAAGTCAGTAGGCACAGTAGATACAACCTGTTTAGAAGGCATAGCGAAGTTTAGACCTATAACTGTTAATTAAGCAGCTTGAGCTTTGGAGTATTCTTTGACCAAACGAGCAACAGCTGGGGAAAGCTGAGCACCGTTGTCAACCCAATACTGAACACGGTCTAGTTGTAGACGTAGGTTTTCTTGACCTTCGCCACCTACGGGATTGTAGAAACCTAAACGCTCAATGAAGCGACCATCGCGACGATCGCTAGAATTGGCGGCTACTACAGTGTAAAACGGACGTTTCTTGGAGCCACCACGGGCTAGGCGAACTACCACCATTGATAATCCCATCCTTAAAATATGTGTAAAACAAAAGATTTTACCACCAAGTGAACCTTAGCGGAAACTGTGGCGCCTATTTTACACAAATTACGCATCAAATAGGCAACAGTTTTTAAATCTACCAATTAACGACGACGCACAAAGTGAATAAGTGAGTCGTCTTGTTCATACTGAGCAAGCAAAACATTGCCTGTTTGATCAGTAAATGCTTGAAAATCACCTTTTGCATGTGGATCGGTTGTAATGACTTTTACAACCTGCCCACTTTGCAATTGCGCCAAGGCTTTTTTCGTCCGAAGAATAGGCAGCGGGCAAGTTAGACCGCTGGCATCTACTTCGGAGTCAAAGGCTATGGGTTCTGTCATGTATATTCTCGATCAAAGTTTGGATTCAACCCAAGGTTGAACGGACTGCAAAGCAGCTGGCAACGCGGACTCATCAGTACCACCGCCCATCGCCATATCAGGACGACCACCGCCTTTACCACCGACTTGAGCGGCAACCATTCCCAACAGATCACCCGCCTTAATTTGCGCATGCAAATCGGCCGTCACCCCTGCTACCAAACTAATTTTACCGTCTTTAACCGTAGCCAAAAGCACCGCGGCTGATTTTAGTTTGTCCTTTAACTGATCTACGGTGGTGCGCAACGATTTAGGATCGGCACCCACCACATTGGCCGCCAGCACTTTAACGCCGTTGGCTAGCTCGACAGCTTGGGCCGCCAAATCTTGCCCTGCTGAAGCGGCGAGTTTGTCTTTGAGCTGATCTCTTTCGCGCTCTAAGTCACGTAGCTGTGTTTGCAATTGGGCCAAGCGATCGCTGAGCTTTTCAGGCTGTGTGCGTAAAGCAGAGGCTGCCTTTTGCAAAGTTTGTTCACGCTGTTGTACCCACGCCAACGCATTTTCACCAGTAATGGCCTCTATACGACGCACACCAGCGGCTACACCACCCTCGGAAACGATCTTAAAGAGACCGATATCACCGGTGCGTTGTACGTGTGTTCCACCGCACAGCTCGCGCGAGAAACCAATATCCAGTACGCGAACCTCGTCCTCGTATTTTTCACCGAATAAAGCGACGGCACCACCGCTGACCGCATCGTCATAGCTCATCAACTGTGCTGCAACGGCTTGGTTGGCCAAGACCTCTGCGTTCACAATGGATTCAACTTGGGCGATTTGTTCAGCAGTCATAGCCGCATCGTGTGCAAAGTCAAAGCGGGTTTTGTCCGCATCAACCAAAGAGCCGCGCTGTTGAACGTGGTTACCCAAGACCAAACGCAAGGCTTTGTGCATTAAGTGCGTTGCAGAGTGATTGCGAATTGTGTGTTGGCGATGTTCTGTATCAACACGTGCCTCTACGCTATCCCCCACAGCCAAAGTACCATTCTGTAAGGTTCCTTGATGACCAAACACATGGTTTTGGATTTTTTGTGTATCGTCGACGACAAACTCTGTCTGGCCAACAACTAATACCCCACGATCACCAACCTGACCACCAGATTCTGCATAGAAAGGGGTGGCATCTAAGACAACAATAGCCGTTTGGCCTGCGGTGATGGCATCGACCGCCTGACCATCCACATACAAAGCCGTGACCTTAGCTTGACCGGTGAGTTGCTCGTAGCCATCAAAACGTGTGGCCACCCCATCATAACGAAGGTCTGCCGCCACTTTAAATTTGCCAGAGGCACGCGCCATTTCACGTTGTTTGTTCATGGCGACTTCAAAGCCCTCTAGGTCGACTTCGACTTCGCGTTCACGACAAATGTCCGCTGTTAAATCAACAGGGAAGCCATAGGTGTCGTACAACGTAAACAAGGTCTGACCATCAAGCATCCCTTTTTCGGGTAACTCGGCCAAGGCAGACTCTAAAATCTTCAGGCCATGATCCAAGGTCTCGCTAAAGCGTTCTTCTTCTTGTTTAAGAATTTGCTCGATGCGGGACTGGTTAGTCGCCAACTCGGGATAAGCTTGTCCCATTTGCGCAACAAGCTCAGCCACCAGCTGATAGAAGAACGGTTTATTCTGCCCCAGTTTGTGACCATGTCGTAAAGCTCGGCGCACAATACGACGTAATACATAGCCACGTCCTTCGTTACTAGGAATCACACCATCAACAATCAGGAAAGCACAAGCTCTGATGTGATCAGCGATGACTTTGAGGGAGTTGTTTTCTAAATCGCTGACACCTGTTTTCTGTGCAGCTGCTTTAATTAAGCTTTGAAACAAATCAATTTCGTAGTTCGAGTGCACATTCTGTAGCACGGCCGCAATACGCTCTAAGCCCATCCCGGTATCCACACAAGGCTTAGGTAATGGGTTTAAATTACCGTCCGCATCGCGATCAAACTGCATGAAAACCAAGTTCCATACCTCGATGTAGCGGTCACCGTCCTCTTCGGGAGATCCGGGAGGACCGCCCCACACCTCTGGGCCATGGTCATAAAAGATTTCGGAGCAAGGACCACAAGGACCGGTATCAGCCATTTGCCAGAAGTTATCTGACACGTAACGACCGCCTTTATCACCAATGCGAATAATACGATCTTTAGGCACACCAATTTGCTGGTTCCAAATATCGTAGGCCTCATCGTCCTCGTGATACACAGTGACCCACAGCTTTTCGGCAGGCAGCCCGTATACCTTGGTTAAGAGATCCCACGCATAAGCAATCGCATCGTGTTTAAAGTAATCACCAAAACTAAAGTTGCCCAACATTTCGAAAAATGTATGGTGACGCGCGGTATAACCGACGTTTTCCAAGTCATTATGCTTACCACCGGCGCGCACACAGCGCTGCGACGAAGTGGCTCGGGTATAAGGACGAGTTTCTTTGCCTGTAAAGGTGTCTTTAAACTGAACCATCCCTGCGTTCGTAAAAAGCAAGGTCGGGTCGTTAGACGGTATTAAAGAAGACGAGGGCACAATTTCGTGGCCACGTTCTTGGAAAAAAGATAAAAACTTTTGACGAATTTCGGATGTTTTCATTGAAAGCAGCACGACAAAAATAGGTAACAATCCATTATAGTAACTGTTTGTCTAAACACCTAACACCGTCTAGGGATGCGGTAGGTTTACAACGACCCCTTTTCCCTTACCGTCTAACAATCGCCTCTAGTCGAAACCGTCACCAGCCCCCAACTCTGCTTATAACTCTAGGTAGTACAGATAAACACCGTAAGCTCTGGACGCTCTATGCCTTTCTCAAAATAATAATCCTTCACTCTTTCTATAATGGCAAATCTTTTGGTCCTGTAGGGCGCCGCACAAGCACAGATGCCTCTGCCATCCTGGTACAAATTTAACGGGTTAGGCACCCAGCAATGGTAGGTAAAATTCATTGGGGCTGTTGCATAAAATCCTCCCGGCGTTTCCGGGATGGAGATTTTCCAATAGCGTTCTAGTATTTCTCTATAGGACTCTAATAAGGTCAAATCCGCTGCTGGACGTATCCACACTTGATTCTCGCAGCTCATCAAGCCTTTATTGTCCGTACCACGGGCCACCGCTCCATTTTGACTGCACGGCTCGCCTAAGGTCTCTGTGTGCGGCATGAGCAGATAGCGCCCCGCTTGTATATCCTGGCTTACCGTTAGGTTCCCATCCACATCTACGTCAGCAGTAAAGTTTGGATTTCGATCAGGGCGTAGTCCCCCGCGCTGGATTAACGAGGCATCCGTAGACACCAGCAAAGCGACGGTCCCCTCGGCATAGCTCGCCAAAGGTAAACGCTGGTGAGCGATACGCAGCTGAGAACCTACAAAGTAGTCAGGATCTTGCGCTGAAACAATTAAGCCCGCCCCCTTTACTTTCATCTGCCACTGCGCCATCGCGCTGTGATCTGCCTGATGCTGCTTATTGAGTAAGGGTTGTGCACTATAGACCAAGCCGTGCACATGACAAAGTGATCCAGGGCAATCCCCCTCGTTGTAGAGCTGTATATTAATTCCGTCTTTGATGACAAAAGACGGAGCCAAAAAACCCAATTGTTTTAGCTCCGCCAAAGTGGGTTGCATCAGATCTCGGACCTCGGGCAATACAAAAGAAGCGTCCTGCTGCAAGGAGACCGCGTACGTATCCAAAAACGATTGCAAACCTTGTTGAACACCTAGCATCCAAACGGCCAAGCTTTCTATTTTGGTTTGTTCTGCCCGTTGCGCCATCCAGTGCACTGAGCCGGCTGCAATCAATGTCATTATCGCCAACACAACGGCTAACTCGATTAGCAAGGCGCCTTTTTGCTTGCCCATAGATGAGCTCCTATCAGATCACAATGAATTCGAAGGTATTCACGTCCCCTTTTTTGCATTGTTGACGCGTATGAATGGCGTTATAAGTTACGGTGGCATCCTTAACCGCTACATTTTCCACTTTGATGCTCGTTGCTACCCGCTGCAACACCGAAGCCAACCCCGGGCAAGCCGCATGATGCACATTGGTGAAGGTAATCTTTAACTGTGCGCCACTTTGGTCTGCCACCAAATCAACCAGTCCGTTTTTGCCCAAACCATGCAAAATACGTGTTGAACTACCCTGAGAATCCACATTAAAGACCCCAGCCTCATCGAGCTGATTAATAAAAAACTGATTGTTTACCTTGCTATATGGCTTTTCCTCAAAGATGGGCGTATTCACCGTGTGATTCACCACAAAGCGAGCGATCCCTTCGCCTACCTTTGGCACACGATTCTCTATAACAAAACCATTGATCGCAGGAATTCCAATAATGGCAAGCAAAAGCACAATGGCGCTCACAACGGAAACCTCGATTAAAGAAAGCCCACGCTGCGACTTATTTGGATGACGCCGCCCCCTTGCATGAGCGCTAACAACAGGGCTTATCTGGGTAATGCCTAAAACGGATGTTTCTTGACTATTCATGTCTCTCTCCTAAATGTCTAACTGGCATAAAACATCAATAAAGCACGGCGCAACTCATCAATGACCACATAGTGCCAAGCACCAATCAGTAACAGCGACGCCACACAACACAACAGCAAAACCCAACGCCAAATCTGGGCCTTCAGAGGCAAGCGTTGAAGTATGATTTGCTGCAACCTGTCTGTAGTCAGCCTTAAGGCTTGGACCAAACCCTGGCTTTGTTCCATATCAGCTAAGAACCAAACCACATCTCGTGATAACAGTCCTACATCAAAGCTGACCGCTCCCGTTTCCCCTTGGGTGATTTTTTGTTCTATTTTTTTTAAATGTGATTTCAACCAAACGTTTGGTGTGGATTGCATAAGCTGTAGTGCCTGGGCGAGACGCAGTTGCCGAGATGCACTATTTAAGAGCAGGCTAATTAGCATCAACACCGCTAGGCCCTGCATGCTTTTATAGCTTTTCCAGGGCTCTATATGATCTAAGTAAACCCGCCATCTACCAACATACCGAGGCAAAGACCAGCTAATAAGAAACAACAGAAAAAACACAAAAAGCACAATACCAAGCCCATATTTTTGACTAAATGCAGCCCAAGCAAAGAGTCCCTGTGTATAAAACCCATAGGCACTCTCTGGCACCGCATAAAAGGTGTTCTGTAACTGCGGCACCGTAAACCACGGCATTAAAAACAGCATCAATGCCAGCAAAAGCAGCACAAAACCCACAGGCCAAAACAGCTTAGCCAACATCCCTTGCAACTGTTTTTTTTCTTGGAATTGCTTGCTCAAAGCATCCAAAGCCGTCAGCAAAGCCCGATCCCCCTGCTCTTGGCTAAGCTTTAACAACAGCCAAGCATCATCGCTTAAGACCTGCCGCCAAGTTAAAGCTAAGTTGCCCCCATTGCGCTGGTACTGAGCCAGCCAATACGCCGACAGCCGTCCTCTGTAGTGACGTGGCCCATAACGACGTGCATCTGCGGCAAACACGGTACGTACCGTATGCTGCCCTTGCGTGCCACGTAATAACTGGCTTAGGTAAAGAAAATAATCAGCATGATCCTTTTTGAATTCACGTATATCAAAAAAACGCTGCCAAGACTCCCAATGTTTACGCATGAGGCTCTCCTACGTGCACATAACGCCAAGCCGGGGCGCTGAACACAGCGAAGTGCGCCTCTATATCGAAAGGATCCAACAACCCTAATCGCGCCTGCTGTAAGGCACTGCTGCGAATATCTGGCCACTTTGCCTCATGCAAGACCTGCTGTAGCATCGAGGGCGTTTTCAGATTTTTCAAAAACTGGGGCACGTGACTAGGATCAAGCAGCTCGGCACAAACTACCCGACCATCCCAACCTCGCAAGGCATCTAGCTCCGCCTTATCACAGGCCTCACACCCCTTGGCATCGCGAGTGCGCATCTGCTCCACACCGACTGGGCCCACTAGGTTCTCTAAGACTTTTAACCAGCCATGAAACGACAGGCCCGTATAGAGACGTCGATCTATATGCGCTGGAAAATCACTGAGCCCCAACAACGGTTTGGCGCACTGCTGGCACAAGCGGGGCAACAAAGATTGGTGCACGATCAACCTAAGCACACCTGGTGCCGCCAGCAAATCCATTGACACACCAATAAAATCTGAATGTAAACGAGCGGGCACCAAAGCCGCGCTATTCGCATGCACCGTGGTATAGAGTCGTACCCCTGAAGAGGATAAGTCGGTAAAGGCCCGGCCCGTTTCTAAGTCTCGGATTTCGCCGAGCAACACATCACTCATTGCTGAGCGTTTCAAAGCACGTAATTTGGTAGCAAACGCGTCATGAGAGTCCTGATTGAGGTCTCGGCTTAGAGAAACCTGTACCGCGTTAGGTATCAGATATTCCACTGGATCTTCGATACTGATGACTTTGCGCCAAGCCGGCAGAGCAGCCACCAAAGCAGCCAACGTGGTGGATTTGCCTGAACCCACAGCCCCCGAGAAAACAATAGCGCCACCATCTGTGGCAGACACCTGTTGCAGTAGACGCTGTTGAGCAGGCAAATATCCCAGCTGCGCCAAAGTAGGCAGGGCGTATTCTTGATCTCTGCGCAATATACGCAAGCACACACTGGGACCGAACTCCGCGGCCAACGCCCCCCAACGCAACATAATATTTTGACCATCAATATCACAAGAAAGACTGCCTTGCTGCTCTTTGTGAGGATCAAACACTGCCCCGTTTCCACCGCGTATATTCATCCACGCAACCGAAAGCACATCATGCAGAAACTGTGTGCTGATTCCTTGAAACTTAAGCGGGCAAATATAACGACCTGAAATCGAAAACCGCACCTCGGAAAACTCACTTTCCGTAAAAATATTGATATGAATATCACTGGCTTTTTGCTCTACCCCCCAGCGCACGATATCTAAAAACGCACTGAACAAATCCGCCTGTGACCAAGGGGTGGCTGCGGCAGCACCAGTAGCGACCATCGTGGTTTTATTCAGCAACGGGTCTCGAATCAGTTCGAGTAGCAAAGCCACACTCAAGACATAACGTGCCGGCCTAGCTAAAGCTAAGCCTCGACGTTGTATACGCTGTGCAAGAGCCTCAATCGCATCCCCTTGGCTGTGTTCCTCTACAGAAAAAATAGCCACGGTGTCGTCTGCCAATAAAACGGGACATAATCGACTGGCGGACTCGCCCAGAGTAAATTCGTAAGCCAACATTTCCTTTACAGCAGGCTGCAAGTGATGAACCTCTTGTAAGCTATTAAGAAAAACGGGAGCCTCTTCAAAGTCCAAAGGCAAGTACGCCTCATATTTCGGCTCTTTAAGACGAGATGAAAACCGCTTAAACATGGCTACATCCCTCCTCTAGGTACAACGCAAGCCGTGAACACTTCCTCTTGACGGGCCACCTCTACGCAACGACTGGTCATCGCCAGCAAACGTAATTGGCTGCGTCCGACCTCATCCCCTACCGGCCAGGTTTGTCCACGTAAATACACATAGCTTTTGCCGTCAAAGTCCACCTCAGCGGCTATACGTTTGCCAACCCCATACATCGCTTTTAACGTAAGAATCGGTGCCTCTTTCTGCGTCGAAACATGTTGTGTAGGGCTGGCTTTTTCCCCTTTAACCATGGAACGAGGTGTTACCAGGTGCTCAGATTCCGACAACATCAACTCTTTCACCAAAAGCGTTTGCTCCTGCCAATGGGTGGGCTCAGTACTTTCTGCTTGGCTGGCTGAGCTCAATAAGCAGGCCGCACAGCAAAGTGCCAAATATCGCGATCGCAAACGCCAATTACTCATTTCGCACATAAATCACCCCCTGTAGACTGATTTGCAAAGCACTACTTTTTAACGATGGCTGTGTTTCAGCTCGATAACTCAATACCGCTTTCTGCCAATGCAGGGCTTCCTCCAAGTGGGTCAATAACGCCGCAGAGCGTAACGGCCCTTCAAACTGCAAGGATTGTGAGTAAATGGGGGCGTATTGCGTTGGAGCTGAAATGCCAGGCGTTAAGTTAGATGGTTCCCCTAGACGCAATGATTGGAACGCTGAACGTATATGTTGAAGCCGACTTAATAAGCCGGTACGAATTTCAGCCCCGCTTCGCCAACGATGCTGTCCGTTTATAAAGCTCACTTCGCTCTGCAACTGCGCCTGTTGAAGCGAAACCTCTTGAATAGCCCAGCCGGTAGGCAACGCCGCTTCTAAACCCGATGCGGTCGCCATATCAGTTAGAGCGGTATAACGATGAGAACACTGCCAGACGGCTCGTTCAGCCACACAATGAGAGTCCTGTAACTGCCAAGCTGCCAAACGTAAAGGCAACTGCTCCCAGTGTTGGAGCACCTGCAGCAATGCGTCTGTTCCATTTGGCTGAATTTGATGGCTTTCCCAATAGTGCAAATAAGGATCTATCTCAGGCTCCACCGCTGCCGCCTCGACTCGCCCTGGCTCGATGAACTGCCACCACACCAAAGCCCCTGCACACGCTATGGCCAACGCCACAGGATGCCAACTGAGCTTTTTCAGCGTCTGCATTTCTGCTTTTTGCAAAGACCTAGCGGCAATTAAGGTGAAAAAGTCACTGAGTTCCTCAAACAAAGCAGAAACATGGAGGTCGGCATACTGTTGTGTGAGCTGCTCTAGTGCTGCGCTGGCACTCTTAGCATCCGCAAACAACACATCAGCGCGACTCATGGGAGTGCCTTCTTGACAACCGGTGAGCCAATATAAGGTGTCATTGATCTTGTAAATAGCGGCGTGCAGCCCTCTAGGAAACAACAAGGCATAACAAACTGCCGCAGAGTAAAGTTCTTTTTTCAGCGCAATACGCTTGTGCTTACAACCAAGAGCAGTAAAAGTGTGTCCGGCGATCACCCAATGGTTTGCCTGTCTTTTTTTTAATAACTGCTTTAACTGAGGAGCTTGTAGCTGCCCTACGATAGACTGCCAACTTAAACCAAAAAGCAGCTGCTTTTCACCGAAACTGTGTACATACTCTATGCGCATCAGAGCCCCTCCTCGACTTGGGCTGTGATAATGATTAGGGTGCGCAGATGCTGTTGCTGCACACGATTACCACCGCCAAAAATAAGGGGAACGCCTGGGTTTAAACGTCTTTCCGTGGTCTCCTGCTCGTTACGATCGAAACCTGATATGACTAAGGGTTGCCCTGGTCGTAGTAGCACCTGTTGCACAGTACCTGAGCCTTCGATGGTGACCTGCTGCACCTGCATACCTTGATCCACAGAACCCACCGTTAGGCTTTTAAGCGGTTGCGCCACCGTATTGTCATACGCCACAGACAGCAACACCTGCCCATCATCCTGAATGTCGGGCACCAGAGTAAGCACCGATCCCACCGTTTCCTCTTTTTGACTCAGACTCACTGCATTTGTCGTAATGCCTGTGCCAGACGTGTGAGGGGTGGTTTCTACCTTATCCACATAACTAAAGGTAGTACGAAGCGCATGCGTTACAGGACGCCTATTTAAACTAAGTACCGGCATGCTATGGCGTCGTACTACATTTGCCACCTCGTCAATGGCTTTAACAAAGGCTTCCGTTTGACTAAAGGGCCCTTGTTTAATGGCTGCCCCCACCTGCTGTAAGGCCGCACCACCTAGTCCGGTCATACTCATCGAAGCGGCTAAGCGAGCACTATTAAAAATCACGTTCCAATCGAGATTTAGCTCGGCCTGACTGCGTGCACTGATCGTAATTTCCTCAAATACCAGTCGTACACGGCGTGTTAAGACCTGATTTTCTTGTTTAATAAATTGCTCGATACGGTCTAAGGCGTAGGGCGTATCACTGACGACTATTCGATTAGAACCTCCGGGTTGAGCCACCACCCGCCCCGCTGGTGTCATAAACAGGGCTAAGCGTGCTTTCAGATTTCCTAGCTCATCGGTTTGCTCTTGGTGTAACTGCGTGCCCGATTGGCTTTTGAAACCTCCTTGAGACTCGGAGCTCTGGCTCCCCACGCTGGCATGACTGGAGGCAGCCAAAGATAAAGCCCGTACCTGAAAGGAACGCGTCTCGGTTTTATAAAACTCGATAAACTCCCCCTCAAATCGCCAATACACATCAAAAAATGCGCTGATCTTATCCAAGCTGCGTGCTAAGGGCTCCGCATCCCCAGCTAAACGCAAACGCTTTTGGTTAAATGGCATAGAGCCTGATTGCGCACCTGTCACCAAAAAAGCCTCTGCAGCCAAGAGGGCCTCCGGCTGAACCCGAACCGGTATTTCGGTGGCCAAGGTAATACGCTCTGCGATCTGATCCAACAGTAAGCCCTGCCCTTGAAAAAGCAGTGTGGTGGCCACGTTTTTTTGTAGCGCCAACGGTAAGCGCAACTCTCTGGCCAACGGTTGGGCGGCACCCATAACCCAAGGCTGCTCTACCTGCTGGATTGGCACCCGATTAACTTGGCGACTTTGCTCTACCAAACGCTGTTGCATCATTGCCGTTTTTTCTGCTTGAGTCTGGTGTTCGTGGCGAACAAATCTAAACGCCTCAGTGAGCTGACAAGCGCTTAAGCTCAACACACAACCAACCCCTAAAAGTACTCGATATAACATGGCATCCCCCTACGAGGAGTGAGCAATGGTGAGACTGGGGTCGCAATGCTGGGCCAAAGGAATCACCCGCAGCACCTTATTGCTATACATACACGCTTGTAACGGTCTGGTTCCTAATGCTGTACTACGCATCAACTGTGTCACCGCATCATTAAAGTCCGCACTAAATAACGCAGCCGACACAATAGGTAGGTCCACTTCTAGCCCCCAATGCTGATCCAAAAACACCCAGCCTGCCCGCTGTGCCCATCGTTTTAAGGCTTGACGCATTGTGCCGTCATTCGGGCCCACGCTAAATGGCATCTCGGCTATAGCAAACGAAGTGGCTTGGCTTGTGCTAGAAACGCTCGCCTCTGTGGTTAGCGCAGTTTTTGCTGGGCTCATGGTTTTTGCGGTCACTGACAACGGTGGTTGCTGCTGAGAAGGTATTGTTTCAGTGCTATGCGTCACAGCACTGGAAACGCGATCCTGTTGGGCAGAATAGGTCTCGTTTGCACGTGAAGGAGCCACCTTTAAGGAGGTCGCGTGGGATAGCTCGGTCAAAGGTGTTGTTGCCACAATCGAGGCGGAATGTGGCAAGGCAGAAGCCGTCGGCTCTTCTGGGTGTGTTGATGGTTCTGGGCTGGGAGTCGTTGAGGCCAGCGAGGGACTTAAAGTAGGAGCCTGATAACGCGCCTGCGCCTGCAGGGCCGCGCCACGAAACACCAGATGCTGCCAGCCCCCTTTTATGATTACATAAGGGTCAGAGCGCCTGTAACTTAATGGGATGTGACGCCCATTTTCCAGAGCAAAAATCGCTGGAATGTTTTGCTCTACTGCAAACTGCAGCCACAGTTGCTGATCAGTACTAAACACCTGCAGAGGGGCCACCTCGCGATCACCCGACAAGCGCCAGTTAAAGTCATATTCTGAGGCGCCCTCTTTGATGGGCTGCATAAAGGCAAAGGTCTGTGCCCACGAGTGAGTATGCTCACACGCGGTTAAGGTGCTAGCTAAAAGTATGACTCCTAGCATTTTCTTGACCATATTCGTCTCCAAAAAAAATAGCACTCAAATCATGAGTGCTATCTTGAAGACAAATAAAATACGTGCCTAGATTGTATTTATACGCAGACTTTTTTAGCCTATTTTTGCTTAATCAGTTTATTAGCCTCGGTAGCGGCGGTTTGTAGCGCGGTCATTGCAGGCTGTTTACCATCTAAGGCATTTTCTAGTGTTGTATTAAAAATGGCACGAATTTTGTGGTAGTTGTTGACCTTAAAGCCACGCGTGGTGTTTTCCGGTTTTTGGCCATATACCGCAACCAAATTACGCCATTCGCCTAACGAATTATAGTAATTGGCATCCGTGGCATTAAAAGCCTCGTGCGTTAGAGGCAAATAACCGGTGCTTTGATACCATTTAGCGGCATTCTCTGTTTGAGCTAACCAGCCTATAAAGTCGGTGCTGGCTTTATCATATTCGGCACTATGACCTTTGGTTAGCCACAGGCCCGACCCGGTCACAAAAGGATTGCCTGGTACGGCAGTCACCTGAGGGTAATAAGGAATACCGCTCACGGAAAAATTCAGTTTTTTCTGTGCAGCAAACTCACCTATGTTGCCAGAGTTCGATAAGAACACCGCGCACTCACCACTAGCAAAGCGTTTAGGTGACTGCGGCCCAAATGAAGGTCGCACCATGATTTCGCTACGCACCCAACTAATCATGGTAGATAGGTGACGTATGTACATGGTATTAAAGTTAAACCCTGCCTTAGCTTGGTTATCGCTGCCTGCATAAAACTGCTTGTTGACTGCGGCCAGGTTTTCCAAGTTAATCGAAACCGGCTGGTCCGAGGTTAACGGACAGCTGCGTGAGCCATTATTCGCTAAGGTTACCAACTGTTCTTGGAGCGATAACCACGCGCGGGAAGGTTGCGTCGGAGTCAAGCCAGCCTTTTTAAACGCCTCCACGTTGTAGTACATAACGGGGACCTCTGCCATCAGAGGCAAAGCAAGCAAACGTCCTTTAGCATCGTGCATAAAGTTATTTTCTGCTGGCAAAAACCATTTTGCATTTTTAACTGGGTTTTTGGCTAAAGCTTGATATAAAGGCCAAATGTAAGGACGCGCTGCCACCTCATCTAAGCTCGACATTTCAGAAAGTTGAACCAGATGAGGGCGATCTTTGTCTGAGGTAAGGCTAAGCGCCGCGTCTAAGTCGGCCTCGGAGGAAAACGATTTGGTTTTAACCTGCGCGTCTTTATTTTGTTTATTGAAGTCTTTAACTAATTGTTCAAAGACTTTTTTATTCTGATCGTTCAAGCTATACCACACCTGAATATCCGTTGCAGCCCAGGCAGAGCAGGAAAATGCTAACCCAGCAACAGCGGCAAATACAGTACGGCCGAAATGCTTAGGATTTAATAGAGATTGAGTATTCATATGCTCTTCAATGCAAAAAAGGAAATTCTGGCTCAGGTTGACGGTTTGCGATCAAGTCAGCCAAAGCACGTCCTGAACCAGCCGCCATGGTCCACCCTAAAGTGCCATGTCCTGTGTTCAGATATAAGTTTTTAATATGTGTACGTCCAATCAGCGGTGTGTTCGACGGCGTCGCCGGACGTAACCCAGACCAAAACTGCACATTATCAAAATCCAAGCCATTTGGGAACAAGGCTTTGGTTTGTTTAACCATCATATTGCAACGCTTTGTACTAAGCGCTTTGTTATAACCGCTCAGCTCGGCCAAACCTGCTACACGTAATTGATTTCCCATACGTGAATATACCAACCTATGTTCCATATCCGTCAGACTCGCCTGGGGCGTTGCGTCAGAGTCAAGAATGGTAAAAGAGGCCGAATAGCCTTTGGCAGGATACACCCTGCAAGGCACACCTAAGGGTTCTAGCAAGAAAGGACTGTACGCCCCCATAGACACCACAAACAGATCCGCTTGAAGCTGTTGGTAGCACCCTTGGTCGTCAATGACTTCTGCTGCAGTAATTTTACCCTCATCGTACAGCAGTCGCACGATGTCATGATTAAATAAAAACTGCACTCCCTTTTTCTGCGCATGCTGAGCCAACTGTTTGCTAAAGCCATACGCATCGCCCGACTCGTCATCGCTACAATAATCGCCACCGACGATTTGATCTTGTACTGACGCCAAAGTGGGCTCCAAGCTCACCACCTCTTCGGGACTAAGAATACGACGATCCACACCCAAGTCTCTGAGTCGATCTGCCCGATCTTGGGACTCATCAAAGCTACGCTCATCTCGGTAAAAGCTGAGTACCCCGCTCTCGGTGTAATCGTAGTCAAAAGCCAGTTGCTGACGCAATTGATTTAGTGTGGAAAGGCTGTACTCCGCCAAACGCACCATTGCTCGTAAGTTGGCCTCAAAACGAGAGGGTGCGCACTCACGCAAAAAAGCAAGACTCCACGCCCATTGTTTGCGATCCCAAGACGGTCTAAATAGAAGCGGGGTTTCGTCTTTGAATAAGCCTCTCAATAATTGCCAAGGAGCTCTGGGCGTTGCCCATGGCTCGGCGTATGAGGCAGACAAGAGCCCACCACTAGCTCGTGTTGTGTCCTGAGCTGGTCCTGGCATGCGATCAACCACAATGACCTCATGCCCTTCTTGGGCCAACCACCACGCGCTCGTGAGTCCGATCACACCGCTGCCTAATACTGCTATTTTCATAGGGGCTCCGCTAATAAGCTACACGCGGTAGTGTTACCGCGTGTTTTGACCAATGGTTAAGCAACTAAATCGGCCTCTGAGGTAAAGGCATCGGCATAAAACACCGCTGCGTCTAAACCGCATTTAGCCACCAAGTCTTTTTGAGCGCTTTCTACCATGATGGGTGCACCACACGCATAAACCTCCCAGCCTGACAAATCCGGCATATCGTCCACGACGGCTTGATGCACAAAACCGGTACGACCAGTCCAGTTGTCCTCGGCAAGCGCATCAGACACCACCGGCACAAAACTGAAGTTAGGGATATCCTTGGCCCATTGCTGAGCCAATTCCATCATATAAATGTCTTTAGGACGACGGCCACCCCAGTAGAAGCGAACCTCGCGTTGGATGTTTTTTTGCTGCATGTGCTCTACCAGAGCTTTAATTGGGGCAAAGCCGGTCGATAAGCCGTTGGTGTTTATTGC
>DUNB01000142.1 GCA_012839585.1 Alcaligenaceae bacterium
CGCTATGGCTATTTACTGCTTCACGGCTTACTTAACCGCGAAGGACTGGTCGTAAATAAAAAGCGAACTTATCGGCTATATACGGAACAAGGTTTGCAGGTAAGGACTAAGCAGCGTAAAAAATTGGTGCGGCCTCGCCTTGTTATGGACAGGCCAACTGCTGTAAATCAACGATGGTCGATGGATTTTTTTTCAGATCAGTTGGCGACAGGACGCCGCTTTCGCGTGTTAAATGTTGTGGATGATTTTAGTCGTGAAATAGTGGGCCAACTACTTGCCACCGGCAATTTATGCAAAACAGGTGGCATAATAGCTAAAATCTCATCGAACTATTGGTGTTAATTTAGGGGTAAGGTCAACATCTTCACTACCGCCACCAAACAACAACGCCTGCATATGCAGGCGCTGATTGATAGTCAAAAAACGAATGACAAAAACTAAACCAATAACCCCTGACGCTCTAATAACGCCAGTAAATCTTTAATCAGTTTATCTGCCTGGGTTTCCAAGTTTCTAGGCCTTTTAGGTTTTTACTCTCTTTATCCGACACCGACCCTCGCTGCCATGCTTCCATATTAAACACTTAGCACTTTCTGCCGTTAATGGCATATGCTCACACTAAACACAAACGTCTCTGCGCTCGTTGCTCAAGGCCATTTGGCGAAAAACCAATCGGTCCTTAGCACGGCTATTGAGCGTTTGGCTTCGGGTAAGCGTATCAATAGCGCCAAAGATGACCCCGCGGGTCAGGCTATTGCCAACCGTATGACGGCGAATATACGTGGGTTAAATATGGCCACACGTAATACCAATGACGGTATTTCTATGGCGTTGACGGCGGAAGGCGCTTTAGATGCCATTGACGATAATATTCACCGCATACGCGTACTCTCTGTGCAGGCGGCCAATGACACTAATAATGACAAAGACCGCGCTTCTATACAGTTGGAAATTGAACAGCGCTTAGCTGAAATCGATCGTATTTCCGAGCAAACCCATTTTAATGGTATTAACTTGCTGGGCAGTGGTGCGAAACATATCGCTATTCAGGTGGGTGCGCACGATGGGCAAACCATTGATATTAAGTTTTCTACTATTAATAAAAACAGCTTAGGCTTAGATGGCTTTACGGTGGCTAAAAAAGACGGGAGTCCAGCTACAGAAAGCCCACTAAAGAAACTAGACGATGCCCTACAAAAAGTGGATGATTTACGTAGCCATCTCGGTGCCATTCAAAATCGCTTTGAATCGGTGATACGGATGAACACCAACATGACCACCAACCTCTCCGCCGCCCGCAGCCGCATCGAAGACGCCGACTACGCCGTAGAAATCTCTAATATGCTGCGCGCCCAAGTCAAACAACAAATCGGCATGTGGGCCCTAGCCCAAGCCAATCAAACGCCGAATATGATATTGACGTTATTGCAGCAGAGTTTAGGGCGTTAAACCTTAAAAAATCACCTGCCCATCAGCCTCTTCCGGCCTGCCCTGCCAGTCGGCGGCTTTAAGGTGCGCTCGTATACGCACAATCGCCTGTGATCGTAACTGGGACACGCGGCCTTCGGTGATTTCCATGACGGCGGCAATTTCTTTTTGGTTCAGGTCCTCTTGGAATTGCAGCGTGAATAAGAGTTTTTCTCGATCGGGTAAGGCGTCGATGGCTTCGATCAGAGCCACACGCAGTTCGTTAGAGACCAGGTGATTTAACGGATTACCATCTGCGTTGGAATCCGCCATGTCACTCAGAAAACCCAATACATCGCCCTGACCGTCGTCGTTATGGCGGCTGAAGTCCTCGTAGTGAATCACCTGTACGCCTTGGGCTTCTTCTAATAATAGTTGGTATTCGTCTAAGCTCAGGTTTAGTTCGGTGGCGACCTCTTGTTCGGTGGGCTGACGCAACAGTTGCTGGCGCAAGGTGTGAATAGCGGTTTCTATTTGACGGGATTTGGCGCGTACACTGCGCGACAGCCAGTCTTGAGAGCGTAATTCGTCCAGCATCGAACCACGTATGCGGGTGATGGCGTAGGTCTCAAATTGAGCCTCGGCCATTTCCTGATAACGACGTATGGCGTCCAGCAGCCCCATTAGGCCTGCCTGAATTAGGTCATCTAGCTCTACATTGGAAGGTAACCGCGCCATGAGTTGTAACGCCTGGCGGCGCACTAAGGGGGCATATTTCCCGATTAGAGCGTCTTCAGATCGCGACATAAGCTAATACACCTCTTGTAATACACCGAGTCATAGTTATCATTATGCATGATTTGTAGGCAAAACGGCCTATTATATTGAAATCCATATCCGCATAATAGCCTAGGGTATCGCCTCATCGGCTAATGATATCTACAATTTAGAATAAAGCTAAACTTTATCTATACACTGCCGTAGATAGAGGAAGTAGATGATTTTGTCATTTTTACTTTCAGGAGTCTCCTATGGTTAACCCAGTTGCTTCACAGGCGCTACCCACGCTTACGCCAGGCACGCAGCCCGATGTAGATACCCAATCACACAAGCAGGATGCTGCCGTTCAGGTACAGCCCAGCGCCGAAAGTCGTAGCCAAAGCCATGAATACCAGCGTTGGCCACATCGTCCACCCATGGGGGATTTGATCGAACCTGAAAAAAGCTCTCTGGACACCACACTAGAACAAATTAACGAAAGCATGCGTGCTTGGGCTACGGGCTTACGTTTTGATGTGGACGAGGACACGCAAAAACTGATTGTGTCTTTGGTGGACAGTGACACGGGTGAAATTATTCGTGCCGTTCCCTCTGATGCCGCCTTGCAAATCTCTAAAATGATTGCGAAATTCCAAGGTAATAGCATCAACACCAAAGCCTAAACCCACTACAATTAACAGATACCAACAAAAAAAAGCAAAAAGCTAAGGAATTCATTATGGCCATTTCATCAATAGGTGTAGGATCTGGATTACCTCTGGATCAATTACTCACCGATTTACGTAAAGCCGAAAGCCAACCTTTACAACTGATCAAGCAACGCCAAGTCATTTCCGAGGCGCGTTTGTCTGGATACGGTATCATCAAAGGGGCGCTGACAGATTTGCAGAAATCGGCTCAGGCATTAGGCAAAACCGAAACCTATGGTGCTCTTAAAGCCACCTCGTCCAGTGATGCCCTTGGCGTTAAGGTTGAAAACAAAGCCGTTGCGGGCAACTACAACGTTCAGGTCAGTCAGCTTGCGACTCAGCAATCTCTGGTCTTAGCCGGACGCGCATCTCGCGATACCCCCATAGGCAGCGGCGGCACGATTGAAATCACCTTAGAAAATGGCGAATCCCATTCTATAGAGCTTGGTTCTGACACCTCATTACAGGGTGTGATGAAAGCCATCAACGCTGACCCAAAAGCTGGTGTACAAGCCACCATGATCAATGACGGTGACGCGACGGCACCCTATCGCTTGATGTTGACAGCCAAAGACACCGGCTCCGAGGCCTCTGTGGCTCGTATCAACGTGATCGAGAACGATGACCTGGCTGCGGTACTGGGTTTTAACAACCTCGAGGAAAACGGTGTTGTTAGCTCCAGCGGCACTTATTCTGTCAGCGATGCCCAAAATGCCAAGCTAACCCTCAACAGCATCGAAATCGAAAGCCAATCTAATTCGATCAAAGATGTGATCGAGGGCGTGACCCTTGATTTAAAATCCATGCCCAAAGACGGCGAAACAGTAAAAATTGCTGTTGCACGCGATGACAGTGCCGCCATTAATGGCATTAAAGACTTTGTTAAATCCTATAACAGCCTCCTAGACACCATCAAAACACAAACCTCGTTTGATGTGGATGCCGGTCAAAGCAGTGCTCTGACTGGGGATTCGTTAATTCGCCGTATTGAAAATCAAATGCGTAATGTCTTAAATGGGGCGCCGGGTTCTAATACTATCAACACCTTGGCAGACCTTGGCATCACCACGGATTACAAAACAGGCAAATTAGAAATTAACGATGACAAGCTAACCGAGGCCGTTAAAAATAATCTTAACGAGGTCACCAACTTTTTAAGCGGTGAAAACGGTCTAGCCAAACGAGTCGATAGCACAACCAATGAGTTCATCAAATCTGGCGGTTTAATCAGCAACTCTACCGATAGCATTGAACGTAATATTCGGATGCTTAAAGACCAGTACGAGGTGACCTCTGAACGCATCGACGGCAAAATGGAAAACTACCGCAAGCAGTTTTCCCAGCTTGATGTCATGGTTAACCAAATGAATGGCACTAGCCAGTATCTGGCTCAGCAGCTCGACATGCTAGCTAACATGAACGCACCCAAGAAATAAACCATGACCACATACGCACGTAGACCCGGTACAGGGCGGCACGCTGTAAACTCTTACAATACAGTGGGCTTACAAACTAAAGTCTTCAGCGCCAGCCCCGAAGAACTGATTACACTGTTGTTTGACGGCGCGCGCGCGGCAGTGATTAAGGCCAAGCTGCATTTAGAAAATGGGCAAATTGCACAACGCGGGGAGTCCATTTCCAAAGCCATTGATATTGTTGACACGGGCCTAAAAGCCTCTGTTAGCAAGGAAAAAGGGGGACAGGTTGCCGAGCAACTTATCACCTCTTACGATTTGATTGTGTACCACCTGATGCAGGCAAACCTTAAGTCCGAGGTCAAACACTTGGATATTGCCGAACAAATGCTCACTACCCTTAGCGATACGTGGAAAGAAGCCACGCAAAAATAACTCAAAGGTGCAGCCGCTATGACTATTTCTTCTGACACATTGCAACAGTACGAACGTATTGCCGATATTACCGACCGCATGCTGCGCAAGGCCCGCAATAACCATTGGCAGGACGTTGTGGAGCTAAGTCAAGACTATTTTCAGGCGGTAGAGCACCTGAAACAGATCAATACGCTGTCGTATGCCGAGCGCACTGCGCGGCGTGATTTGCTGACGCGTATTTTGCAGGATGACGCCGAGATCCGGCAGCTGGCGACTCCTGAATTACAACGCTTGGGGCATTTGCTTGGCGATACCAAACGCCAGCAAAATGTGGTGCGGGCCTATTGCGCCCCTAGCTTTAGCGCATGAGCCTAGGACCGTCTTCTCTCGGTAGTTTACTCGTTCAACGCTTAGACTCGGCGCTAGGCGTTACGCAACCTGCTCAAAATCGTACCGGCGCCCATCCCGATGCGCTGCGTCAGTCCCAACCACCTCATCGTATCAATCCTAGCGAGGAGCAGCGCCAGCGCGCTTCCCAGGAATCCGTTGATAAAGCACGCCAACAGGGTCGCACCAGTGTGGGGCGCCAAGACGCCCGCATTGCGGATCAACTTAAAAGCTATACAGACAATCGCTTTACGGCCTCGGCCCCTACCACGTTGGGTCGCACAGCACGTACATTGTTGACCTTGTTGAATAGCTACAATAACCAACCCGTGCAAGGCAGACAGCCTTTAATGCAGCCGCAGCAATTAGCCCAATTGTTACGGCATGGTGGCAACGCACCCGCTGGCCAAACCCCTGCTGGATCCGCACAAACTCAACTCTCTGGGGCTCAGGCGCGTTTAGCGGCTTCGACTCAGGCTCAGGCCCAGACCTCTGGCGCATCATCAGCAGGCGGCCGTGCCATGTCGCCCCAGCTAGCTAGCCCAGCGACAGGTACGGCCTCGTTAAGCGCGTTAGCCAATACCATTGGTGGCGCCACCACCTTGGTCAGCGCCTTTACCCAGGCCTTAACCCAAAACGTGCAGCAAAGTGGTATGTTTTACGAGGCCCACTTAGCGCAACTGGTCAAAGGCCAAGGCAATCTAGCCCTACTGCGCCAACAGCCTCAAGTTCAGTTACAGGAACAAGCTCAACAGGCCGCTAGCCAAGGTAAAAGCACTGCAGCTCAATCAGCCAAAGGCGCGGAACCAACCGCCAGTACGGTATTACAACAAGCGGGTATTGATCCTGCCGTACAACAATTAGTGCGGCAACAATTGGATGTTTTAGCCAATCAGCTTTTTCTTTGGCGGGGAGAGGCGTGGCCAGGCGCGATGATGGAATGGGAAATCCAACGTCGTCACGAGGACGAGTCCTCGGAACAGCAGGCCTCTAATGAGTCTGAAAAAGAGGCGCCTTGGCAAACGCGGTTACGAGTGGATTTACCCCAGCTAGGTCAGGTGGAAACACGACTATACATCGAGGATAAAAAGCTGCGTTTGCATATTTATGCCCCGGCTTCGGCAGGCCGACTAACTGAAAATATGCAACAATTGGTACAGCGTCTACAGGCTCAAGGCTTGCAGATCGAGCAATTCCAAATCAGCCGCCAGGACGAACACGAACCCACTTCTCCTCATTATGTTCACGAACCCGAATAGACCACCTCAATCTGCTGTTGCGTTGCGCTATGATCCCACCGATGATAGTGCGCCACGCGTGGTGGCCAAAGGGTATGGTCATATTGCAGACGCCATTATTCAAACGGCCAAAGACAACGGTTTATATGTGCACGAGTCCAAAGAGCTGGTCAGCTTATTAATGCAAGTGGACTTAGACCAACACATCCCCCCAGAACTCTATCTGGTGATTGCCGAGTTACTGGCTTGGTTATATGCTTTAGAGTCGGATGACCCGAATTTAGAGCGTTTACTTCCTGCGCCCCCGACTCCCTAACAAGCTCTTTGCTTCTTTATCCCGACAATAAGGCAAGAAAAGCCGCCTCTTTTAGGGCTTTATAGATGGCTTAAGCCTTGCTTATTAGATGTATAATGTCTTGTAAAGTGGGCCTACCTGTGTGGGTCCATCCTTTATCTACGGGCTAGCAACATGACAACACCTTCCTTATCTGCCATTGATTCGGTATTAGTACAAATGCGCAGCGTGGCTCAGGCCGCTGCCAATAATCCTGTATCTGCCCCTGCGGCGGCTCCGGCCTCTACGGGTTTTGCGGGTGAATTACAACGCAGCATGGATCGTTTGGCTGCCGCTCAAAACAGCGCCAATGCCCAGGCCGAAGGTTTTGTAGCAGGCACCTCAAACGCATCGCTTAATGATGTTATGATTGATCTCCAAAAAGCGAGCATCGCTTTTCAAACCACGGTGCAGGCCAGAAACCGCTTAGTCCAAGCCTACCAAACCGTGGCCAGCATGCCGGTTTAATCTCCGTCATCTTTCTGGACCTTTTTTCTTTGTTACGCCTTTACCGTCTTTCTATGCAGATCACGGTTACAAAACTTAACCAAACGTTTTGCTATTTATTTTTCACCCTACGAGATCCTAAATGAGCCAGGCCGCCCCAATGATTGACCGAGTCCCCGGCTTACGTTTTTTTCGCACACTACCTCGCGCCGCCCAAATAGGCGCAGCTGCAGCTGTGGTGGCGCTGCTCGTTGTGGTGTCTATGTGGTCCCGTTCTCCTGATTACACTGTCCTCTTTTCTAATTTAGACGACCGTGATGGGGGAACTATTGTCAGCGCGTTGGGGCAAATGAATGTGCCCTATAAATTCTCCGACAACGGCAGCGCGATTTTGGTGCCCAAAGAAAACGTGCACGAGGCGCGCATGCAGTTAGCCAGTCAAGGCTTGCCGCGGGGTGGCAATGTGGGCTTTGAATTATTAGATCAGTCCCGTTTTGGTGCCAGTCAGTTCACAGAACAGGTCACTTATCAGCGCGCCCTAGAGGGCGAGCTCGCCAATTCCTCTTGCACGGCATGAACGGCACGA
>DUNB01000155.1 GCA_012839585.1 Alcaligenaceae bacterium
CGCCTCTATCGTAAAAAAACACGAAGCGGCGATTATTTTGGTGGATGAGCAGGCCGCACAACTCTTACCTGCTGGCGCTTGCACACCAATGATTGCATCGGTCTAACTCGGAGTTGCTTTTTCTAGTTCTATTGACTAGATATTGCGCAGGCCGACCAATGAAAACCGAAGGGAATAAAATGCGCAAAATGATTGCTTGGTTGGGGACCGTTTTTAGTGTGACGATCATGGGTCATGCTGGGGCGGCTCCGGTAGAGCTGGATCAGGTTCAACCTTCGTACGGACAGATCGAGGAAGACCAAGCCTTTATTTTGCGCTTTAATCAGCCCGTTGATGCGGCTGCGATTCTGGCGCAAAGCTACTGCTTGAGCAGCGCCTTGGGTGAGCGTATCCCTTTGCGCGCAGTGCCAGAAAAACAGGCACTGGAGCTTTTAACCGAACACAGTTACAGCTACGAATCTGATCAGGCGGATCGCTATTTGGTAGGGCAGTGTGTCCAGCGCCTAGCACCTGGTTCCACCGTACAACTGCGTTTATTCAATACTAAACACCAAGATCTGGTGCCTCGTGCATTTACCGAGGATCAACCAGGCTTAAGCTTCGAGGTGCGTGGCCCCTTACGCGCCCAGTTGTATTGCGATAAAACCAAAAGTGGCGCAGATTGCAATCCTTTGCGTCCCATACGACTAAGCTTTTCCGCACCTGTTCAGACCGAACAAGTACAACAGTTACAATTAAAAACGCCCTCCGGAGAAGCGCTGCAGATGACGCTGTCTGACGAGGCGGGTGATTTTGTGGATGAGGTCACTTTTGCCGCTCCTAAAATAGAGCTGGCCGCCTTGCAATGGCAGTTGCCCGCCCAATGGGCAGAGTTAAAAGACGATGCGGATAGGCCTCTTAGCAATGCAGAGTTGTTTCAGCGTCCCGTCAAAACAGCAGCCCTCCCACCTTTATTAAGTTTTTCAAATCGTTCGTTTGGTGTGGTGGAGCGCTTTGCGGATGCCCCCCCTAACTCTGAGGCTGGACCGGCTTTGTTGCCGTTGGCTGTGCGTGGGGTTGAACCAGAGCTACTCAGTCCGGCGCAACAGCAATCGGCTGGCCAACTCCGCGGTCTACGTGTTAATACGCCGAGAGACATGCTGCAGTGGTATGCCCGCTTACAACGAGTAGGCGATTATCGCATCGAGGAGCACGAGCTAGCAGCAGCTTGGCAATTAAAAGAAACAGTACATCATAAGCGGTCGGAGCAGGTCGATCCCAAGACCCGCTCCCTATTTGATTTTTTAAACGTAGGTGATCAAGCGCAACGCTTAGTTCTGCCCGCGGTACCAGATAGCCAAGAAAAAGACATCGAACTGGTGGGGGTGCCGTTAACGGGGGCGGGGCTGCATGTGATCGAGGCCCAGTCAGATCGGTTGGGTGCAACGTATAGCGATCAAGATTCTGCTATGTACGTGCGTACGGCCGCTTTGGTGACCAACCTAGCTGTACACAGCAAACTCTCTGCCGATCAGATGTTGGTTTGGATAAGTCGTTTAGACAATGCACAACCGGTAGCGAATGCGGCGATAGAGGTGCTAAGTTGTGATGGTCTTACTGTGGCTAGCGGCCAGACCGATGCTCAAGGGCGTTGGCAGATAGCGCAACCTTTTGATGACGATTATTGTCCTAGCACGGGCTTGAGTGGTTTTTTTATTGCCGCCAGTATTGATGCGGAGCACCCCGATGCCTATGGCCAGAAAGACAGCAGTTTTGTGTTGAGCTCTTGGGATCAGGGTATTGAGTCCTGGCGTTTTCAACTACCTTATTTCTATGAGTCAGATCAGAACAATATTGCGCATACTGTTTTAGATAGGCCTTTGTTTTTGGCCGGAGAAACCGCCCATTTAAAACATTATTGGCGTGGTGATTCGTCTGCGCCGCTATCACAGATTTTACCCGAACTGGTTATACGACACGCAGGCAGTGGCGATGAAATCAAGCAAGACTTGCATTGGCAAAAAAGCCCAACAGGTGCTTGGTATGCCTTAAGTACGGTGGATTTGGCGGATAACGTGACCTTGGGTCGCTACGAGGTGATATTGCGAGGTGAGCAGCATTATTTTGAGAGTGGCGGTTTTCGTGTAGAAGCCTTTAAGCGCCCGTACTTAACGGGAAAATTAGCGCTCAGTTCTAAAAAAACGCCCTCATCCTCTGTGCTCTTGGCCGGTGACGAGGCCCTATTAGATTTACAGTTAAATTATATTTCTGGAGGGGTGGCGGCGCATCAAGCAGTACAGGTGAGTGCGCTGACCCAAGTCACTAGTCCATCTTTTTCGGCTTACGAAGACTATGGTTTTACACCGGACACAGACCATACCGTACGACCGATGACACTGGTCGACAAAGCCCCCTTAACGCTGGATGAGCAGGGGAGTATGCAGTTTGACTTTGCCTTACCTGCTTCTATGCAAGCGCAGGAACTCGTGGTGGAGACCCGCTTTATGGATCCCAATGGGCAGGTACAAAGCTTGGCGCAACGTCAAACCATTTGGCCTGCTGAAGTTGTCGTAGGGGTCAATCATCCGGCTTGGGACGAGGGGCAAGGCGTGCAAATCAAAGGGGTGACACTCACTCCCACCGGAGACCCAATACCCAATCAAGCCGTGCGTGTTACGGGGGAAAGACAACAGTACTTTACGACGCGTCAGCGCTTAGTCGGTGGGTTTTATCGTTACGACAATCACGAGAAGCGGGAGCCCTTGGGCACCTTGTGTGAAACACAAAGTGATGCCAAAGGAGAATGGCGTTGTGCTATTTCCCCTCAGGTCTCTGGACAACTGATCCTGCGTAGCAGTACCACCGATGCCAAAGATAAAACCTATACCACTGTTTCCCACCTGTGGTTAGGGGGGGAGTCAACGGCATTAACGAGTGAAAACCATGACCGTATGGATGTGATCGCGGATCGTAAAACGGCGCAACCGAATGATCGTGTTCGTTTTCAGGTCAACATGCCATTTAGTAAGGCGACGGCACTGGTAGCCGTAGAGCAGAATCAAGTGTTGCACACCCAGATCGTGGAGCTGAGTCGTGAAGCGCCATTTTTTGATTTGGATATAGACGCTGCGTGGGGACCGAATGTGTATGTGTCGGTCTTGGCCGTGCGCGGTCGTCTTTATGACACCACGTGGCGTGACTTTTTTAGTGGGGGCTGGAAGTCTCCCTTCCAGTGGTACAAACAATATAGCCAAGGCGCTGCTACACCCTCTACGATGATTGATTTGGCCAAGCCCAGCTTCCGTTATGGCATTGCCCAACTTAAGGTGGCTAATACAGCCCAGCAGCTAAGTGTCACGCTGCAGCCGGAGCAAACGGTTTACAACGTGGGACAAACAGCGCGGGTACAAATCAGTGCTACACAAGCAGATGGAGCACCAGCGGCGCACGCCTCCTTATTGTTGGTAGGGGTTGACCAGGCCTTGCTGGAATTAATGCCCAATGACAGTTGGAACTTATTAGAGGCGATGTACCCCATCACCGGTTATGCGGTGCGTACGGCCACGATGCAATCAGAGGTCATAGGACGTCGACACTATGGACGCAAAGCTGTCCCAGCGGGCGGCGGCGGTGGTTCTGCTCCTACGCGAGAGGTACTCGATAGCTTATTGGTGTGGCGCACCGATGTGGTGTTGGACGCAGAGGGCAAAGCTTCGGTAGAAGTGCCTTTAAACCATAGTTTGACTCAGTTTGAGTTGGTGGCATTGGTCGATAGTGGCGGTGAGCTTTTTGGCAAGGCGCATGCCCAGATTCAAACACATCAGCCAGTACAAATTATGCCTGGCTTGCCGGCAGAGGTACGCACAGGGGATCAGTATGACGCCCTCTTTACCCTGCGTAACCGCGAGAAGCGAGCGATAGAGCTGGAGCTCAAAGCCCAGGGTTTTGTGGGTGAGGACTTGGTTTTTGATTTGCCGGTACAGCGTCAAACGGTAGCGGCGCAATCCAGTGCTACCTATCGCCATTCAATACAGGTTCCCGTACAGCTAGGAGCGAATCAAGGTGTGATTCGTTGGGAGTTGTCGGCTTGGGATAGTCAGAGTCAGCAACTCATGGATCAGTTGCATTTTGAACAGCATTGGCAAGCTCTGGTTCCCGTTCGTACACAGCAGGTGATTTGGCAACAGATTCAACCGAACCAAAGTCAACCGTTGCAACTGTCTGTGCCGGCTACCGCAGTAAAGGTAGGAGAGCATTATCTGGGTGGGGTGCAGTTAAGGCTGCAGCCGTCCCTAGGAGGGCAACAGCAAATCCGTGATTGGTTTGCTGACTATCCATATACCTGTTTTGAGCAGCAAGCATCCAAATACATCGCTTTACATAATGTGGAACAATGGCAGCGTCTACTGCAAGAGTTGCCCAGTTATCTGGATGAAAAGCAGCTATTGCGCTATTTTCCTAGTCCTTATTTATCCGGCAGCGCTGGGCTCAATGCCTATCTGTTGAGCTTAAGCGCGTATCAGCCTACTGAACTGGCTTTGCCTGAAGCTCTTGCACAGCAACTATTAAGTGGGCTGATGCATTATGTAGAGGGGCGTAGAGATCAACCGCACACAGACGCTAAGCAGCAGGTGGCCTTGTATTTGACGGCGCTGGATGCTTTGGCGCGCTATGATCTGATCCGCCCCGAGCTGTTTGATAGCTTAAGCATGGCGCCTGCGTCTTGGCCCACCTCCGCCTTGATTGATGGCTTGCACGTATTGCAGCACCCGGTGTTTAAGCAAAATCCGTCTGCTGTGCAAGAGTTAAGGCAAGCGATTGAAACCACGTTGAGTCAACGCTTGACCTCACGCGGCTCAGCGCTGTTCTTTGCCGATACGGCTCAGAATAGAATGCCAGGCCTAATGGTCAGTCCTGTTACTAATCAAGCCCGTCTTTTATTGACGGTGGCTGAGTTGCCGCATTGGCAGGATCGTATTCCGGCCTTGATGCATGGGTTGCTCAGTCAACAACGACTGGGGCGTTGGGGCACGACCACGGAAAACAGTTGGGCATTGCTGGCTTTGGAACGTATTGATCAGAATGAATCCATCAGCGGGCGAGTATCCGTGCAAAGAGGGGCTCAGGCATCCCAAGACGTCCATTGGAATGGAAGTGCGAGTACAGAAAACTCTGTGAGCCAGAGTTGGCCATGGGAGCAGAATGCTCCGATCACTGTGAATAACCAGAGTGATGGTGCGTTATGGGTGCAATTACAGGCTCAGGCCGCCGTACCTGTGACAGAGGAGCGAGCCGAGGGCTATCGTATTCAGCGTGAGGTGGTGCCGGTTCAGCAGGCACAGGCCGGCCAGTGGCAGGTGGGCGATGTGTATAGGGTGAACTTAACGATTGAGGCTGAATACGCGGGGGTTTGGGCAGTGATCAATGATGCGGTTCCTGCCGGGGCCAGTGTATTGGGTTCCGGTCTAGGCCGTGATGCGGTGCTGGTGCCGGAAACGACTTCAGGCGATCGGACTGAACTCACCCCCAGCTATATAGAGCGATTGCACAGTGGTTATAGGGCTTACATAGACTATCTGCCCGAGGGACGCTCTACGCTCAGCTATATGGTGCGTTTAAATACGGCCGGGCATTTTGTCTTAGCTCCTACCGAGGTGGAATCACTATATGATGCCAGCGTGCAAGCGCAATTGCCTGTTGAAGCAATAACTGTTCATGCCGCACCGTAAGCCTTGGCGTTGGTTGTTTTTATGGCTCAGTCTGGTGTGGTACAGCCTAAGCCATGCAACAGCGAGCATACCGGATTTTGAGCAGATTAAGGCGCAGCATCAGTCCTCTGAGGTGCAGTGGTTAGACCGAACTGGTCAATTGCTACAAACACAACGTGTTGATTGGCAACGACGTCAGGGTAAGTGGTTGGACATAGACCAGGTCTCTCCGGCCTTGGTAAGAGTTTTACTGCATGCCGAGGACCGGCGTTTTTATGAACACGAAGGGGTGGACTGGTACGCGGTAGCAGGCACGGCGTGGTCCTCGTTGTGGGGGCAGCGTTTGCGTGGCACCTCTACCATCAGCATGCAGTTGGTGGACTTGCTCGGACTCGGCTCAGGACGTGTGGTGGGGCAGCGCAGCTGGTCTGCCAAATGGGAGCAAGCACGATTAGCCCAACAGCTGGAGTCCAGTTGGACCAAGACGCAAATTCTAGAGGCTTATTTAAACCGAGTCCCCTTCAGAGGTGAGCTGGTCGGGGTAGATGCGATGGCGCGGGTTTTGTGGCAAAAGCACGCTTTTGCCTTGACCTTACCCGAGGCAGCCTTGGCCGTGGCCATGTTGCCCAGCCCTAATGCCCAGCCTTTTGTACTCCAACAACGTAGTTGTGCGCTGTGGCGTGGCATACAGCCCCAGGCCGACTGCGCCACACAGCAGGCGTACAATCGTCTCGCCTTACAACGCTTAGCCCAGCCTGCTTGGGGCAATCCAAACCAAGCGCCTCATTGGGGGCGGTATGTTGCTGGCACAGCGCTGTCAGTGGCCTCTATGCAAACCAGCGTTGATGGCGTATTGCAGCAACAGGCTCAAGCCATCATCCATCACCATCTGAGCGACTTACGTCGCTCCAATGCCAATGACGCGGCCTTGTTGGTTTTAGATAATGCGTCGGGGCAGGTCTTGGCTTATATAGGCAGCAGTGCTTATTCGCACGCCGAGCAATTTGATCATGTACAGGCTAAACGCCAGGCTGGATCCACCTTAAAGCCTTTTTTATATCAATTAGCGCTTGAGCAGCAACGGATTACTGCCGCCTCATTATTGGCTGACACCTCGGCACAATTTAGCACTCCCTATGGGATGTACGTCCCTCAGAATTACGATGAACGTTTTATGGGGTGGGTATCGGCACGCGTGGCCTTAGCTGGATCCATTAACATTCCAGCCGTACGGTTAATCGCTCAGGTAGGCGTGGACACCTTTCAACAGTATTTACAACGACTAGGTTTTGATTTGCCCCATGCGGCAGATCACTATGGGCTTGGCTTGGCCTTAGGCGGGGTGGAGGTCAGTCTGTGGCAATTGACCAATGCCTATCGCAGTTTGGCAAGGTTGGGCGCGTATAGCGAACCCTGTGTGACTCTATCGTGCGAGTTGTCTGCGTCGATCCGTGTGGCCGATGAGGCCGCTTCCTGGATTACGCAGCAGTTGTTAGCCGACAATACCGCTCGAGCTATGACTTTTGGCTTAGACAGTGCTTTAGACACCCCGTTTTGGACAGCGGTGAAAACAGGCACCTCCAAAGATATGCGTGATAATTGGACGGTGGGTTTTAGTGAGCGTTATACCGTAGGGGTGTGGGTAGGGAATACGGATGGTACTGCTATGCATCAGGTCTCAGGAATCAGTGGGGCAGCCCCTATTTGGCATGATGTGATGCGTTTTTTGCATCAAACAGTCGCTAGCCACAGTCCTTTAGCACCCGATCAGGTGGTGTGTCAGCCGGTACAGTTTGTGAACCATTTTGAACCCTCACGCCAAGAGTGTTTTATAGCAGGAACGCAGCGCAATCAGGTGGTTTTAGAGGGGGAAACCAGTGTTGCTGCGCGTATTGTGACGCCGCTACACGAGGCGATTTATGCCTTAGATCCCGATATTCCATCTACCCAGCAACAACTGAAACTGCAAGCTCAGTTAAGCACAGCAAATCCTATAGTTTGGCGTATTGATGGCGATGTGGTTTCTACCGAGCGCGCGTTTTATTGGATACCAAGACCGGGTAAACATGTGATTGAACTTATAGATCGGCAGAGTCAGCAACGTTTGGATACGATTACGATCGATATTCGGGGTTAAATTTGAGAGAGCTTAACAATCTCTCATGATAGTTACCTAGAGCTTTGTGTCACTTGCTGTTAAACTTTTTTGATGAAATCAATTAATCATAGGAAGGTGTATATGCCTAAACTAAAAACATTAAGTCGTTTACTCGCACCAGTGGCTTTGATGGCATTGGCAGCGTGTCAGACCACTCAACAGCCTGGCGGCACGGCAGCGCCTTCAACCTCTAC
>DUNB01000143.1 GCA_012839585.1 Alcaligenaceae bacterium
ACAGTCCGAATGGCGCTTAGGCAAATTCAGTTGGGCGGTGGCAGATCAAGAGCAGGCCGACCCTTTATTCAATCAGTGGTATGAGGATTGGCAGCAAAACGGCGCCAGCTTTGTGTTTTTAGCAAAGGATCAGCAGCTGATGGCTGCCTTTGCCATTGCCGATCATATTAAAGTGGGCGTGGCCCGCGTGATTGCGGATTTGCAGCAGTTGGGAGTACAGGTGGAAATGCTGTCCGGAGATAATAATTTTGCGGTGCAACGGGTGGCAGCGCAAGTCGGTATCTCAGAGGCCAAAGGGGATTTAATGCCCGAAGACAAGCTGCGCATTATCACCCAGCGAACACAGGAGCATCGACTATCGGGCATGGTGGGAGATGGCATTAATGATGCGCCCGCCTTGGCTCAGGCAGATGTTAGCTTTGCAATGGGCGCCTTAGGTTCAGACATGGCGATAGAGACGGCCGATATCGCGATTATGAACGATGACCTGGCCAAGATCCCTTATGCAATGCGTCTTTCTGTTGCGCTGCACCATATTCTAGTGCAAAACATCAGTGCTGCTTTGGGAATCAAACTCATCTTTTTGGTCTTAGCAATGATCGGGTCAGCCACGATGTGGATGGCGGTATTTGCTGACGTGGGCGCCAGTCTGCTTGTTGTTTTGAATAGTTTACGGTTGCTAAAAGCCCGCCCAAGCGCTTAAATAAATAGACGAAGTTAATTAACCGTTTATTTAGGATAGCTATCCATGATCGCTTTACTCGAAGCCAAGCGTGCCGGCTTATTGGCGCGTAAATACTGGGTTTCTAATTGTATTGCGGGCATTATTGTAGGTGTGGTGGCCTTGCCGTTGGCGATGGCGTTTGCCATTGCCTCCGGTGTTAAGCCCGAACAAGGGATTTATACAGCCATCATTGCGGGTTTGGCTGTGTCCATTTTCGGGGGTAGTCGGGTTCAAATTGCAGGTCCTACGGGTGCCTTTATTGTTATTTTGTCGGCGATTGTGGCGCAACATGGCGTAGAAGGGCTGCAAATAGCCACTCTGATGGCAGGCGTTATCTTACTTGTTCTGGGCCTGGGCCGCATGGGGGCGGTGATTAAATTTATTCCGGCTCCCGTCATCGTTGGTTTTACCGCTGGGATTGGTGTCATTATTTGGGTTGGTCAGTGGGAGGCCTTTTTTGGTTTGCCTGCGGTGACGGGCGAGCATTTCCACGAAAAGTTCTTACAACTGATTCTTTCTTTTCCACGACTGGACTTGATGACCACCTTTGTGGCGGCGGTTTCTTTGTTGCTCGTGATCTACACACCGCGTTTGCCTCGTATGCATAGAGTGCCTGGGCCACTGATTGCGTTAATTGTACTAACCACCGCACAAGCCATTTTTCAGTTTCCTACGGTAGCAACCATTGGCTCTGCTTTTGGTGAAATTCCGCGTGGTTTGCCCAGTTTCCATTGGCCAGAGGTGACTTTAGGCCGGATGGTCACGCTGATTGGGCCTGCTTTTGCGATTGCGATGTTGGGGGCGATTGAATCCTTGCTTTCCGCAGTGGTCGCTGACGGCATGAGTAAAACACGTCACCACTCTAACCAGGAACTCATGGGGCAGGGGATCGCGAATATATTGGCACCTCTGTTTGGAGGTATTGCTGCCACTGGGGCGATTGCCCGTACAGCGACAAACGTACGTAATGGCGGTAATAGCCCTATTGCTGGTATTGTGCACGCCTTAGTGTTGGTGTTGGTGCTGCTCGTGTTAGCGCCGTTAGCTGTATATATCCCCTTAGCGACATTGGCTGCAATTTTGTTTATGGTGGCGTGGAATATGAGTCAACCTAAACTGGTCATCGATACTTTGCGCGGTGCGCCCAAAGCCGATGCGTTTATTTTGCTGGTGACACTCGCTTTGACTGTGTTTGCGGACTTAGTGGTTGCCGTAAATATTGGGGTGGTGCTTGCTATGCTGCACTTTTTAAAACGAATGGCAGATAGCGTGCGAGTAGAGCGTCAGGATGAAAAAGTCCTAAAACGCGAATTTAGCCACGAGGGGGTTAGCATCCCCAAAGAAGTCGCTGTGCTAACCGTAGAAGGTCCTTTTTTCTTTGCGGCGGTAGATCCCTTTGAGCGTGCGCTGGATGATTTAGATAAGTCTGTGCATACGGTCATTATTCGTTTGCATAATGTACCCTTTGCGGATGGCACCGCACTGAGTGCTTTAGATAAGGCGATTAGTGCCTTTCAGCAGCAAGGGGTACGTGTGATCATCACAGAGATTAATCCCACGATACGTAGAACCTTCAATCGAATGGGTATCACGAAAAAAGTGGGAGCACATCATATCCATGAGTCTATTCCTAGCGCGATGGTAGGAATTGATCATGAGGAGCAGACTGCTGCTGCACATGTTGCTGTAGACGTTGCAGAAAAAGCTCAGGACTAACACCCAAACGGCCTAAGTCGTAGGTGCGTTGCATTTGATAACGTGTACTACGGCTTAGGTGTTTTTCGACTTGATTTGCCAGCTGGGTCACTGTAGCCAAATCCACGTCCAATAAAATAAGGGCGTGGGCGAGCACCACATGCCAATCACTGGGATCACCGGCCTGGCGCGCAGGCATAGCGGGAATCGCAGGACCAGAAACACGCCGCCAAACCTGCGCCGTGCCCACAATTTTCTTTGCTACACCTTGTTGTTGCACCGCTAAATTAAAACGACCATCACAAAATGAGCCAGGTACGGCTTGGGTATTGCTGTGGACGCCACAATCCTGCAAGGCGTTTTGGATGGGGGCGCACAAGAGTTTATACGCATTTTCGGCATGATCTAAAGGGCGCCCATATTGCCGCCACGCCAGGCTTAGATTCCAAATGCCAGGTCCTTGCGGCACCACGCCACCGCCCGATTGACGCACACTAATGGGCCAACCTTGTTGCGCCAACACAGATTGGCAGGTTTCAAAATTCGGGTTCTGAGCATAAGTGCGTGGCACAACCAAGCCTGTTTTACCCTGCCAAAGCAGGGCTTGGGGCGCGTGTAAGGCATCCTTAATCAGGACCTCATCGCAAGTATGGCTTTGAGGTCCTTGTAGCCGGTTAAATACGTAGCGCAAAGTCTTCGTCACTCATTAACAAATAGCGCAGTGCATCAATCCAGCTGACCAGTATGACAAGCGGGGCAAAGAGATAGAACAAAATGATGTAAACGAAACCCCAGCCGATTTGACCTAAGTAAAAACGATGGATGCCTAGCCAGCCCAGAAAGAAGGCTAAGAAAATCGCCATTTTACGTCGGCTTTGGACGGTACGAGGTGAGTTTTTGTCACCGTTCTGACGGCTAATCCAGTAGCTAATGGGAATGGTCAGTACCAAAGCAATCAGCACTTTACCCCAGTTTTCTCCCACATAATGCTGGACAGCATCAGCCACGTCTTGCAAGTTGTGAAAGACTAGCCCGGTTAAATGAGACAGCCAGGAAAAAAGCTCTACGCCTAACTTTTCACCAAAGCTCAAGGCAACGAGTAAAACAATAAAAACACCAATAGCTAATGCGATATTACGCATAAGGGTTCCTTTTTAATTAAGCACAAGTTTGTTTAACGGCTTGCTGCCAGCGCTGCATATGCTCTTGCGCCGTTTGTGTACTGATTTGGGGTTCAAAAACGCGATCTACCTGCCAGAGCTCTTTGAGTTCATCGGTGCTTTGATAAATGCCAGCGCCTAAGCCGGCTAAATAGGCGGCACCCAGAGCAGTGGTTTCAATGAGCGTGGGGCGCACGACCGGGATGCCGAGCAGGTCGGCTTGGAACTGCATTAACAGGTTGTTTTGACTGGCTCCACCGTCAACGCGTAATTGACTGAGGGCAGGAGAACCGGTTTGGCAGGCATCTAGACTCATGGCTTGCAATAAGGCTGTGCTTTGGTAAGCGATGCTTTCTAAAGCAGCGCGAGCAATATGCGCCATAGTGCTGCCACGACTCAGACCCGTGATGGTGCCTCGTGCATTGGCATTCCAATAGGGGGCGCCTAAGCCTGTAAAAGCGGGCACAAACATCACGCCACCTGAGTCAGGCACGCTTAAGGCCAGTTGTTCGATTTCATGGCTTTGCTTAAAAGCAGATAAACCATCACGAAGCCATTGCACCACAGCACCACCCACAAAGACGCTGCCTTCTAAGGCATAAGCAGCCTCAGGACCAGGCTGTGCCGCACAGGTGCTAATCAGCCCATTTTTAGAGGTTTGCGCGGTCTGACCGGTATGCATCAGCATAAAGCAGCCGGTGCCATAGGTGTTTTTTGCTAGGCCTGGCTCAAAGCAGGCTTGGCCAAAAAGAGCGCTTTGCTGATCACCCGCCACGCCGGTAATCGGAATAGCATGGCCTAAGTGCTCAGGAGCACAGTCTGCAAACTGGCTGCTGGAAGGCTGCACGCAGGGTAGAATAGACGCCGGAATATTAAATAACGCTAATAGATCCTTGTCCCACTGGTGTGTGTGGATATTAAAGAGCAAGGTGCGCGAGGCGTTACTCACATCGGTACAATGGGCGCGCCCGTTTGATAATTGCCAAATCAACCAGGTGTCGACGGTGCCAAAAGCCAAATGGCCTTGCTCTGCTAAATCATAGAGCTCAGGCGATTGTTCAAAGAGCCAAGCGATTTTAGTGGCAGAAAAGTACGCATCAAGACGCAGCCCTGTTTTATCCAATAACATTTGCTCATGACCAGCTTCTCTGAGACGCTGGCAGAGCGGCTCGGATCGGCGATCTTGCCACACAATGGCGTTATGAACCGGTTGGCCAGTGCGTTTATCCCACAAAATGGTGGTTTCACGCTGATTGGTAATCCCTATCGCACTAATTTTGGAAGCAGGTAGCTGGGCATTAGTTAAGGCTTGCTGCGCCGTTTGTAGTTGGCTGTCCCAAATGGCAAAAGGATCATGCTCTACCCATCCGGATTGGGGGTAGATTTGTGGGAACTCTTGTTGCGCAGAGCTCACGATCTGACCCTGTTGGTCAAATACAATAGCTCTAGAGCTTGATGTTCCTTGGTCAAGGGCGAGTAAATAGGTCATAAAACATTAATTTCCATGTAACCCCTCAAGTTTAGCCTCAGCTTGAATTAAACTATAGGCTGCATTTGTTTTTTTTTGGTTTATCCTCAATGACTTCAAGAATTTCTCCGCTGCTTACCGATAGATCTCAACTGCTAGATGCTTTAGGTCGTATTGAGCAAGTTGATTTGGTTGTGATAGGTGGTGGGGCTACCGGTTTGGGCGTAGCCGTTGACGCCTCGGCACGCGGTCTGTCTGTCGTGCTGCTCGAATCCCATGACTTTGCTAAAGGAACCTCCTCTCGTGCCACTAAATTGGTGCACGGTGGGGTGCGCTATTTAGCACAGGGGAATATTTCCTTAGTGCGAGAGGCGTTGCACGAACGTACCACATTATTACGTAATGCCCCACATTTGGCAGCGCCCCTTGGCTTTGTGATGCCGTCTTATAAGTGCTGGGAAACGCCTTTTTATGGCATTGGGCTAAAGGCGTATGACACTTTGGCGGGGCAGGATGGTCTAGGCGCTACGCGTTTTTTAGCAAAACGGGCTGCAGAGACAGCATTACCCGGAATACGCACTCAAGGCCTAAAAGGTGGGGTGATGTATTGGGATGGCCAGTTTGATGATGCGCGTTTGGCGCTGGCGCTGGCTAGAACGGCGGCGGCTAACTCTGCGTTACTGGTTAACTATTGCCCAGTGACTCGCTTAATCTATCAAGACAACAAGGTCGCCGGAGTGGTGTGCGAAGACGCAGAAACCGGCGAAAAATACACCATCCATGCTAAATGCGTAGTCAATGCCACAGGCGTTTGGGTAGATGATGTGCGCAAAATGGATGCGACACAACAAAACCAAAGCGCAACACCGATGGTGAGCCCCAGCCAAGGTGTGCATTTGGTTGTGGACAGAGAGTTTTTGCCTAGCGAGCATGCTTTGCTGGTACCTAAAACGGCGGATGGTCGCGTGCTCTTTGCGGTGCCTTGGTTAGGCAAGGTTATTTTGGGCACCACCGACACCCCACGTCCAGACCTAGCTCGTGAACCAGACGCTTACGAACATGAAATCGAATTTATTTTGTCTGAGGCAGCCAACTATTTAGCCAAAGCACCTACGCGCGCCGATGTGCGTAGCGTCTGGGTGGGGCTGCGTCCATTGGTTAAGCCTGTAGGCAATACGAACAGCACGAAAAAAATCAGTCGCGAGCACACCATCATGAGCAGCGACTCGGGCTTAGTGACGGTGACAGGGGGTAAATGGACCACGTACCGCGCTATGGCTCAAGATGTATTAGATCACTGCGTTAGCCAAAAAGTTTTACCCCCTTTAAAGCCCTCTGTAACTAAGCAATTACGTTTGGTAGGTGCGCCTACGGATGGGGCGGTGCGCAATCTAAGTCAGATTTCTGATTTGAAGGCGTACGGCTCAGAGGCAAGTTGGGTGCAAAGTCTGCCTGGGGCGGAAAAGGAAATCTTGCCTGGGTTGACCGAGGCTATGGTGCGTTTTGCCGTACGTTATGAATATGCTCGCACCGTAGAGGATGTGTTGGCTAGACGCTCGCGTTGGCTTTTCTTGGATAGTGAGCAAGCTAAAGCCGCCGCAGAGACTGTGGCTGATATACTACGCGAAGAGGGGGTCGAGGCTCCACGTTTACCCGAGTTCCTTGCACTCTGCTCTCAGTACCAATGCCTGTGAAAACAAGCCTATCAGCTAATTAGCTGATAAAAAGTCCAAAAAGAGAAGTTAGCCAAGCTTCACTTTTTGGTTTAGGTTTGTAAGCAAACATCACTCATTTATGTTTTGTAACGCAAACTCTTGATATAGATCATGCTTAATGTTGGCAGATTGAAGGTGCTTTTTGCTTTCTGTTAAGATCATGTAAGATTTTTTATTAGTAATTGTCAGGAAGTCTTTATCATTAGACGGTTTTTTTCGCTATAGGCCGAAAAGCTGTATTGCATTGTTGAATATGCATCTGTCTAAGCTTATTGTTACTTGGCTCTCATAGGGAGGTCTCATGCCCGTTTCAGACAATTCATTACTGAGCGATATTCAAGAAGTAAACTTATCGTATTTGCTTTTGGCCCAAAGGTTGTTACGTGAAAATTTTTCAGCAGGTATGTATCGTCTTGGCTTTGATCAGGATGTGGCAGAAACCGTTCTGAACCTATCTCCAGCTCAGGTTCTTAAACTGTCTGCTTCAAACATGCTGTTATGTGCATTTCGTCTTAATGATTATGAACTGCTCTCAACGTTAACTCAGGATGTCTTGGGTGGTGTCTTACAACAGGCTCACACAACGATTTTATTATCTCAGCGCGCAATTGCAGCAGCTGATGAATCGATGTAGTTGGTCAGATGACAACCAAGAGCGTACTTCAAGAAGCGAAAGACATAGAACTAGCAACCCAGATGATAGAACTGGGTGCGCGGTTACAGGTGTTGCAAGCAGAAACCTCATTGAGTTATGACCGGTTAGCTCGACTATACAGAGAGACTCGGGGCTGCTCCCCACCCAAAGGCATGCTCCCTTTTTCTGTCGATTGGTTTACGACCTGGTTACCCAATATTCATTCAACTATTCTTTATAGTATTTATTGCTATATGGATAAGTTGACGCCTGCGCGTAAGACACAGGCGTTGATCGAAAGTTATAAGCTTTATTTGGAGCAAGCGAATGCGGGTAGGGTAGAAGGAGCAGGTGATGAGCCTGTACTCAGCTTTACGCGCGCATGGATGTTATTGCGTTTTTTTGAAAGTGATATGTTACAGCTGTCAGCGTGTGAACGCTGCGGGGGTAAGTTTATTGCACATGCTCACGAACCTGACACCGGGTTCGTCTGTGCCATTTGTAAGCCTCCGCCCCGAGCTGGTAAAACACGAGCTAGCAAGAAACGTACACAAGGTGCCACTATGAACAAAAAAGCACCTGCCAATAGGATTCAAAAATCAACTCAAGGAAAAAACCTTAGCGAGACTTAGCGGTTTGTGGACTGCTCTAACTATGCCAAGGTTTTTGCAGGGATAGTTAAAGCGTAAAGACAGCTAGAGCTTACTAATGTAACTGAATTAAGGCGTTCCCGTGTTTATTATTCTCGGCTATTTAATTGTATTTTTTGCAGTATTTGGAAGCTTCATTGGCCTCGGGGGATCAATGGGTGCTTTATACCAGCCTTTTGAATTACTGCTTATTGGTGGTGCCGCTTTGGGAGCTTACCTAGCTGCGAGCAATGGACGTTCCATTAGTTTACTGATCAAGGCGATAGGCACTGCCTTTAAAAGCTCCCCCTATGATAAAGCGTTATATATGGAGCTTTTGGGCTTGCTTTACGCGTTACTTAACAAAGCGCGTCGAGACGGGATGATGGCCATAGAGGCCGATATCGAGGACCCTCAACAAAGCGCAATTTTTACCGCTTATCCTACGGTGCTCCGTGACAACATGCTCATTGAGTTCATTTGCGACTACATGCGCATCATGATTAGTGGCAACATGAGTGCTTTTGAGATTGAGTCCTTGATGGATCAAGAGATAGACAGTATGCACCAAGAGCGTTCTGTACCTGCCGACGCTCTGCACACGGTCGCCGATGCTTTACCTGCGTTTGGTATTGTGGCCGCGGTATTAGGGGTAATTAAAGCCCTGGCTTCGGTAGATCAGCCACCGGCTATCTTGGCAGATCTTATTTCTAAGGCCATGGTAGGGACTTTTTTAGGGATTTTAATGGCCTATGGTTTTGTGTCGCCATTGGCTAATGTCATGGACAGCCGCAACAATGCGGCGGCCAAGGTATTAGAGTGTATTAAAGCCACTTTGCTCGCTAATCTAAACGGCTACCCACCTCCTTTGGCTGTAGAGTTTGGTCGTAAGGTTCTCTTTGCTACTGAGCGCCCGTCTTTTGTGGAGCTCGAAGATCATGTACGTCAAACACGTGCAAGTGCTAATAAATAAAACGAGTTTGTATGAGCAAAGATAACATCATCGTTGTGCGTCGTAAGGGGAAACGAGGAAAAGACCGTCACGGAGGCAGTTGGAAAATTGCCTATGCCGACTTTATGACGGCGATGATGGCTTTTTTCCTGGTGATGTGGATTTTGACATTAGTTCCCAAAGAGGAATTAAAGGAAATTGCTGACTATTTCCGTACCCCGCTCTTAGAGGCGGTGGTGGGAGGGAAGCGTGCCGATCATACGCCTAGTGTGGTACCTGGGGGTGAGCCCAGTATTATTCCTAATCTGTATCCCGCTATAGGGGGCATTAGCAATGAGGGCTATGAGCAAGACATGAATAGGCTTGAGGACCTGAAGTTTGAACTTGAAACCTTAGTTGAATCAGACCCCGTTCTGAGCGAGTTCCGACCTCAGTTTTTGCTTGATATGACACAAGATGGGCTGCGGGTCCAAATTATCGACAAGAAAAATCGTCCTATGTTTGCCATGGGTAGCGCCGTGGTGCAGCCCTATATGCGCACGATTTTGCGATCGTTTAGTGGGCTTTTGAATAAAATGCCAAATCGTCTTCAGATAGCAGGGCATACGGATGCTTATCAGTATGCGAGCGGAAATCGTGAATACAGTAACTGGGAACTTTCAGCCGATAGGGCTAATGCGGCGCGTAGGGAGCTAATCGCAGGCGGCTTGGCAGAGGATAAGGTGAAACGAGTCCTAGGTTTAGCCGATTCGGTGAGCTTGATTAAAGATAATCCGACGGCGGCAGTCAATCGACGCATTAGTATTACGGTGCTAAGTCAACAAGCTGAAGAGCGCATCGACTTGCAAAATGAGCTGGGCCGCGCCAAGCGCGATCTAAGCGAGCTCTATGATCTGGGCCTAGAGGAAATGCCCACCTTAATCGACGCAGATTTTGGTGCACCTGTCTCGACGCCGTAGATAATTGAGAGTGAGCAAAACACGGATTAAAATGCATTTAAGGGGTAAACTAACAAAAAGTTAGATTTATCTACAAATTGTAAGGGGGCAACTATGTTACGAAGGAAGCACCTATGAGCTCTGGTGTCGATTTAAGTCAATTTTACGATACGTTTTTTGATGAGGCAGATGAACTGCTTGCTGATATGGAGCGATTGCTGCTGGAACTGGATATTGATGATCCAGACAGCGATATGCTTAATGCTATTTTCCGTTCGGCGCACTCGATCAAGGGTGGAGCAGCGACTTTTGGTTGTTTCGGGCATTTAGCAGATACAACGCACTTATTAGAAAATCTCTTGGATTTTGTGCGTGATGGTGAAATGCACTTGCATCAGGAGCTGATTGATTTGTTCTTGGAAACAAAGGACATCTTAAGCGACCAGGTCAGTGCTTATCGTAATGGGGAAGCCCCAGAAGAAGAAACCTATCAGCGTATCTGTGCTCGTTTGCGCCAAATTGCCGAGGAACACGCCGAGGGTGGAGGCAATCAGCCCGAAACCAGTCAGGCTGCTGAATCCATAGCGCCTTCTGCCCCCGCCGTTGAGCCGCCTGCACTGGTTGAGACAGTGATAAAAGAAACTCCTGCCCCGACTAGCTCATCAATGGGGACAGAGGCAGATTTACCCTTACGCATTACGGTCTCAAACGCTTCAGATAAAGACTTAGCCGTGTTGCGCGAGGAAATGGCGCTCATGGGCGATATTCTGCACGAGGTCAAAGGCGAGACTTCGTTATCCTTGTGGTTGAAGACCACCGCTTCTGCTGATGATATCGAGGCAGTGAGTTGCTTTGTGGTTAACGAGGATCAGCTGAGTATCGCCTTCGAAGCGATTCCAACAGAGAGCAAAGAGGCGCCGTCAGCTGTTGCTCCTGCTGAGCACAGCGCATCGACTGCCCCAGCTGCCCCTGTTGCTCCCGAACCAACCGCTGCAGAGGCTATTGCCCCAGAGTCTGTAGCTACTGCTTCTGAGCCGAAAAAAACTCCAGTCGAAGACAAAACTACGACAAAGCCAAGTGCCAAGAAAAGCACAAAATCAGCCTCGGCTTCTTCGAGTCGCGGCGAGTCCAGCACGCTTCGAGTGGGCGTGGAAAAAGTAGACCAGATTATTAACCTGGTGGGAGAGCTCGTTATAACCCAGGCCATGCTGGTACAAACGGCTTCTACCTTAGATCCTGTGGTGCACGATCGACTACTTAATGGAATTGAACAACTAGAACGTAATGCGCGTGACCTACAAGAATCGGTGATGTCCATTCGCATGATGCCCATGGACTATGTGTTTAGTCGATTCCCTCGAGTGGTTCGCGAAAATGCCGCGCGCATGAACAAAGAAATCCGCTTGGAGACCCGAGGAGCAGGCACTGAGCTAGATAAAAGCTTGATTGAACGCATTATTGACCCTCTCACACACTTGGTTCGTAACAGTATTGACCATGGTATTGAGTCCCCAGAACAACGTGAAATCGCAGGTAAAAACCGCGAGGGCACCTTGACCCTCTCGGCTCAACACCAAGGGGGACATATCGTGATCGAGGTCATTGACGATGGGGGCGGCCTAAAGCGCGACAAGATTTTGAAAAAGGCCTTGGAAAATGGCTTAACCACGAACGAAAACATCCCTGACGAGGAGCTGTGGCAGTTATTGTTTGCTCCCGGCTTTTCTACAGCTGAACAGGTTACCGCCATTTCTGGTCGTGGTGTGGGTATGGATGTGGTCCGCCGTAACATTCAAAGTATGGGCGGTCATGTGCAGATGTTCTCCAGAGAAGGACAGGGCACAACGACTCGTATTGTGTTGCCATTGACCTTAGCTATTTTAGATGGGATGTCTGTACAGGTAGGCGAGGAAATCTTTATCTTGCCGTTAAGCCATGTGACCGAGTCCATGCAACCTACCGAAGAACAAATGCGCAGCATGACAGCAGGTGATCACGTCATGTATGTACGTGGAGAATACCTACCTGTCATTTTCCTAGGCGATCTGTTTTCGGTAGAAGGCTACGAAACAGACATGAAAAAAGCCATTGCCGTTGTTCTGCAAGCAGAAGACATGCGCTTTGCTTTAATTGTGGACCATCTGATCGGACAGCATCAGGTTGTAGTGAAAAACCTAGAGGCCAACTACAGAAAAATCCCAGGTATTTCCGCTGCCACGATTTTAGGTGATGGAAGTGTAGCGCTGATTGTTGATGTTTTTGCATTGCATCGTTTGACGCGTGATCGCAATGCGGCATCAATCGCGACGCTCAGTTAATTCAGACACGGAGTTTTTATGAGTAACCCCCAAATGGTAAAAGCCAAGCATAGCGAAGGCAGTGGTCAAGAGTATTTGGTCTTTATTCTTGAAGAACAAGAATACGGTATCGATATTCTTAAGGTCCAAGAGATTCGCGGTTACGAAGCGCAAACTGTTACCCGCATTGCGAATGTGCCTCCCTTTATTAAAGGGGTGACGAATTTGCGTGGGGTTATTGTGCCCATTGTGGACTTGCGAATTAAATTCAACCTCAAAGAGGTCTCTTACGATCATCAGACTGTAGTCGTGATTCTTAACTTAGAGTCCAGGGTAGTGGGTGTGGTGGTAGATGGGGTGTCTGATGTGTTAATGCTCCAAAACAGCCAGACAAGTGACGCACCTCAATTTGGTAATTCTATTTTATCGACTGAGTACCTAACAGGTATTGGCACGCTAGGAGAGCGTATGCTGATTTTGGTTGATATAGAAAAACTAATGACCAGTGAGGAAATGGCATTGGTTGATAGTGCGGTAGTGTAAAACGGGCTCCCACCAGAGGCTAACCTAAAAAATAAAAAAGGGTAAAAATGCGAGGCTTATTAAGTTTGAATGATCTAAAAGTAAGAACGAGTTTGATCCTCGTCCTTTTGTTTTTTATGTTGGCATTAATAGGTGGGGCGGCGTTAGGGATTTTATCCTTACGCCAAAACAATGCCGCTTTACAACAAATCGTGCAGCACCAACAGGCAGCCACGGCGTTGAACACAGCTCTAGAGCGCTACAAAGAGTCTCAGACCTTGTTGGGTCGTGCTCTAGCTAGCTATGTGCAAAACGTTAGTAATCATGATTACACCACACAGAGTTCCTGGGTCGAAGAAGGAGCCGGGGTGACTCGCAGCTTAGATGGTAGTACGAACTACTTGCTGGTGCAGGCGCGATCATTGTTATCAGAGTCACAAGACAGTTTTGCGCGCTACGAAACGTTGGGCGCTCAGACCGAGGAGCTCGAGTCAGGCTATAAGCGTATTACCTCGCAGTATCATCGCCTAATGGAAAACGGTATGGCTCCCTTGCTGGAAAGCCTACAAGAGGGGCGGGTTGCTGATTTCAATTCGATTTTACAAAGTCGTACTCGTTCGCTCGAAGAGGACTTATACATTGAAGTCGCTCAGCAGAACTCACAACAGCAAGGTATCATCACACAGCATGCCGAGCGCCAAGAGAAACAATACGCTTTAGTCATGCAGCTGGTCAGTGTGGCGATGGCGGTGGCCCTGCTGATTTCTGTGCTCTGTTATCTGTTCTTGAATCGTGTGGTGCTTTCTCCCTTGCGTCGTATGGATCATCACTTTGCGCAGATTGCTCAGGGCAATTTAACTGACTCCATTAATACGACATCCACCAATGAAATTGGTGTGCTTTTTGCCGGCCTAAGTCATATGCAAAAAGAGCTGCAGCGTATGGTGCACAGCGTGCGCCAAGGCGTAGAGCAGATTCGTTACAATGCTGATGATATTTACAACGGTACGATTGATCTCAGTAGCCGTTCCGAACAACAGGCGGCTGCGTTGCAAGAAACGGCAGCTAGTATGGAACAGTTAGCCAGTACCGTACGTCAAAACACAGCAAATGCAGCACAAGCCAATCTGGTTGCGCAAAAAAGCTCGCAGGTGGCAAAACAAGGTGGGGAGGCGGTATCGTCAGTGGTGCATACTATGCAGGGCATTTCTGGCAGTGCCGATAAAATCTCTGAGATTGTGAACGTGATCGACAGCATTGCCTTCCAAACCAATATCTTGGCTCTCAATGCGGCCGTCGAGGCAGCGCGGGCGGGTGAGCAAGGTCGTGGTTTCGCTGTGGTAGCGGGCGAGGTGCGTTCTTTGGCTCAACGCAGTGCCCAGGCCGCTAATGAAATCAAAGAGTTAATCACTCACTCTTTAGATCAAGTTCAGAAAGGTTCACAACAAGTGAATCAGGCCGGTGCCGTGGTGGGCGAGGTCGTGGATGCTGTAGCTGGGGTAACCACGTTGATGAGTGAGATTTCCGAGGCGTCTAACGAACAGTCACAGGGCATTGAGCAGGTTAACCGTGCGGTGCTTGAGATGGACACTGCTGTGCAAAAAAATGCACATTTAGTGCAACACGCTGCTTCCTCAGCTGAGTCTTTGCTGCAACAGGCGGAGCAGCTTTCGGATGTAGTCGCTATTTTTAAAATTAATGACGATAGGGTGATTGATATACCTATAGATAACGAGGTGTATCAAGAGCAATATACGGCCCTAGGTACGGCACTGGATGAGCCTACCTATCTTATGGAGCGCTAAGTAATAGCTATATATGTCGCAGTCATCAGAATCCTTTGTTTATTCATTGCCGGACATACCGGCAATGACGCCTTATGATTTTTCCCGTGCAACTCGTTTGATCAAAGCACGTATAGGCATTGTTTTGGGTAATCATAAAGAAGACATGGTTGCCCGAAATTTAGGGTTGTACACGAAAAAATTAGGGCTGCAAGAGGTCAGCGAATATTTAGATCTCTTGGACTACAACCCGTCCTCGATAGAATGGGAAAGGTTCATTAGCCTATTTACCATCAACCATACTGCGTTTTTTAGAGAGCAGCATCACTTTGATATTTTGGCGGATTTTGTTAAAGATCGCCAAAAACCAATCACTATCTGGAGCAGCGCTTGCTCCACCGGCGAGGAAGCCTATTCCATCGCTATGACGTTACAAGAAACGCTTGTGACACCTGATAGTGGAGTACAAGTCTTTGCCTCTGATATAGATAGCTCCGCCGTAGAACGCGCTCGTCAAGGGATCTACACCTTAGAGCGGCTAGAGCCTGTGCCCCAGCCTTTATTGAAAAAATATTTTTATAAAGGGACGGGTAGCTTTAATGGTATGGCTAGGGTGAAACCGAGTTTGCAAAAAATGATTGAGTTTAGCGTAGCGAACTTAATTTCAGGCGAAGGGTGGCCTTCAGGACGCCTTTTTGATGCGGTGTTTTGCCGAAATGTCATGATTTATTTTGATAAGCCTACGCAGGCACAGGTATTAGAACGCTTTGCGCAAACCATTAAACCGGGCGGATTGCTGTTTGTAGGGCATTCAGAAAGTTTTACTCACATGACGACTGCTTTTAAATTAAAAGGTCAGACTGTGTATGTGCGCACTTAGCACCCGAATAATAAGTGCCTATTCTTAATTTTATGTTGTTGTCATGAAGAAAATACGCGTTTTATGTGTGGATGACTCTGCGTTAGTGCGCAGTTTGATGGTTGAGATTATTAACAGTCATGCGGATATGGAGGTGGTTGCAGTAGCACCAGACCCCATTATTGCGCGTGATTTAATCAAACAATATACACCGGATGTTTTAACCCTAGATGTAGAAATGCCTCGCATGGATGGCCTGGATTTTCTTGAGCGGCTGATGCGCTTGCGCCCTATGCCTGTGGTGATGGTCTCTTCGCTGACAGAGCGCAACTCAGACATTACGATTCGTGCTCTAGAACTAGGTGCCGTCGACTTTGTCACGAAGCCACGTCTAGGATTACGCGATGGTTTGATGGAATATTCAGATCTGATCGCGGATAAAATCCGAGCGGCTGCTATGTCCAGACCACGTAGGCGCCTAGAGCGAGCCAGTACCGCCTCAGCCCCCAGGTCCTTAACCCGTAGTTTCTCTACCACAGAAAAATTGGTTATGATTGGAGCCTCCACGGGAGGAACTGAGGCTATACGTCAGGTATTAGAGCCTTTACCATCCAATAGCCCAGCGATTATGATTACGCAGCACATGCCAGCTGGGTTCACACGCTCCTTTGTAGAGCGCCTGGATTCCTTATGTCAGGTGCAAGTCCACGAGGCAGAGCATGGTCAGCGCGTGCTCCCTGGTCATGTGTATTTAGCCCCCGGTGGTATTGCTCATATGAAATTAGCACGTTCTGGAGCGAACTACGTCGTGGAATTGGAAGACAGCGAGCCTGTAAACCGTCATCGCCCATCCGTAGATGTATTATTTCATTCAGCCGCAGAAGTGGCTGGGAAAAATGCTGTGGGTGTATTGCTGACGGGTATGGGTAAAGATGGTGCCCAAGGCATGCTTGCAATGAAAAAAGCAGGCGCAGCAACTTTTGCCCAAGATGAGGCGAGTTGTGTTGTATTTGGAATGCCACGAGAGGCGTTAGCTATTGGAGCTGCCGATGAGGCCGTGCCGTTATCAGAAATCAGTGAGCGCATTCTCGCCAGTGCTGGATCTTTCGGTCACCGCGTTTAACGTGTGATTCAGCGCCTATTATTTGTTCTTGGAGAGTAACTGGATGACCAGTAAAAATTTAAAAATTTTAGTTGTAGATGATTTCCCTACAATGCGCCGTATTATTCGAAACCTATTGAAAGACTTGGGTTACGAAAATGTGGACGAGGCCGAAGATGGGGCAATGGGGCTAGAAAAGTTACGTAATGGTAGCTTCGATTTTGTGGTGTCTGATTGGAATATGCCCAACTTAGATGGCCTAGAGATGCTGAAGCAAATTCGAGCCGATGCAAATTTAGCCAAACTGCCCGTATTAATGGTGACAGCAGAGGCGAAAAAGGAAAACATCATTGCCGCGGCCCAGGCTGGTGCTAGTGGTTATGTGGTTAAACCTTTTACCGCCGCAACACTCGAAGAAAAACTCAATAAGATCTTTGAGAAAATGGACTCTTAACACGTAGGGAGTGAAAGATGGACCTCTCCGATCAAATGGCAAGGAATGATGGCACTGAACAGCCTGTGGATGTGGTGCAACGCATTGCTCGTTTAACGCGGATGCTGCGTGAGAGTATGCGTGAATTGGGATTAGACCATGCTATTAAGGACGCAGCCCAATCCATCCCTGATGCTAGAGAGCGCCTAAGTTATGTGGGTAGAATGACCGAGCAGGCGGCGAATCGCGTGCTCAATGCTGCCGAACAAGTTCAGCCCCTACAAGAGGAGCTGGCGACGGATGCCATTGTATTGCGTGACCGATGGATTCAGGCAGATGAAAGAGGCGATAGTTTAGAGCAGGCCGAGTTGATTGCTGATACGCGTCAGTTTTTACAAGACATTCCAAACAAAGCTCAGCAAACTCAAGAAAACCTAATGGAAATCATTATGGCCCAAGATTTCCAGGACTTAACCGGTCAGGTCATTAATGGCATGCTGGGGGTCATTGGTAGCTTAGAAACGGAACTCGTGCAGGTGCTGGTAGACAGTGTGCCACCAGAGAAACGCGAGGAAACGGAAAGCTTAATTAACGGCCCTGCAATTGATACCAGTGCGGATAATGTGTTGGCGGCCCAGGATGAGGTGGATGACCTCTTATCTAGCTTGGGCTTTTAACAACGGCACAACGAATAGACCACGCTTTTTGCCTTAGCTCCTTCATTAGAACAAGATGGCTTGCCTTAGAATAGCTAAACTAGGGTGGTTTAATGTGCTCTAAGGCCCAGCAGTTGCTGGGCTTTTATTTTGGTGCGCTAATCGCTTATGGCCGATAGTGACGTAGAAAAAACCGAACCGGCGTCGCCCCGGAGGCTGGAAAAGGCCAAAGAAGAAGGGCAGACGCCTAGATCGCGTGAATTGAACACCTTTATGCTGTTGGCATTAGGTGTGGCCATGCTATGGCTATTAGCTAAAAGTCTCTATACCGCCCTGAGCTCAGTGGTGCAACAAAGCATGTGGTTTGAGCCTGGCTTAGTCAAAGACGATACGCTGATGGTGACCACAGCGGTGAAATCAGCTTCACAGGCTTTTTTTGCCATTATTCCTTTATTTGGGGTGCTGTTTATCGCCGCGCTGTTGTCATCAGTGGCTTTAGGCGGTTTAGTGTTTAGCACCAAATCGCTGCAACCAAAGCTAGAAAAACTCAATCCGCTTAAAGGCATTAAGCGTATGTTTTCAGCGCAAAGCCTGATCGAATTATTTAAAGCGCTAGGAAAGGTCTTTCTGATTGGAACAGTGGCTGTGGTGGTGATGTGGCATTACCGAGCAGACATGCTTGGTTTAATGCACTTGTCGCCTACCGAGGGCATGGTAAAAGGGTTAAAATTAATCGCTTTGTGCTGCGCCTTGATTATTTCTAGCTTGCTGTTGATTGTGGCGATCGATGTCCCTTGGCAAATATATAGCCACTTAAAAAAGCTACGCATGTCTAAGCAAGACCTAAAGGATGAGCACAAGCAAAGCGATGGGGACCCGCATGTTAAAAGCCGCATTCGCAATCAGCAGCGTGCCATGGCACAACGCAGAATGATGTCCGAGGTGCCCCAGGCTGATGTGGTGATTACTAACCCAACGCATTATGCGGTGGCGCTAAAATACACCGAGGGACAGGCGTCGGCGCCCCGAGTCGTGGCTAAAGGCATGGATTTAACTGCCCAACGCATCAAAGAGGTAGCCACCGAATCGAGGGTACCACTGTTCGAAGCCCCTGCTCTGGCACGAGCCTTAAATAAACATGTGGAGCTGAATCAGGAAATCCCTGTAGAGCTGTATTCGGCGGTGGCCGAAGTCTTAGCTTGGGTATACCAACTACGTAACTGGGAACGAGGGCAGGGCGCCATGCCTCCAACTCCGACGCATTTTAATATTCCGGCGGGCATGGATCCGCAAGAGTCCACCTCTACTGGTAGACAGTAAGTATGAACAACTTGTTAGCATTTTTTCGATCAGCAGGTGGGGAGCAAGCTAAGCTCTTAGTCGGCCCTATTCTGATACTGATGATTCTGTCCATGATGGTGCTGCCTTTGCCGCCCTTCTTATTGGACTTGCTGTTTACCTTTAATATCGCGGTATCGGTGATGGTGTTGTTGGTGGCGATGTTCACCAGAAAACCGTTGGACTTTGCCGCCTTTCCATCGATTTTGCTTTTCTCCACGCTTTTACGTTTGGGGTTGAACGTGGCCTCGACACGAGTGGTGCTGCTCAAGGGACACGAGGGACCCGATGCTGCCGGTCAGGTCATCGAGGCCTTTGGTCACTTTTTGGTCGGCGGTAACTTTGCCGTTGGTCTGATTGTGTTTTTGATCTTGATCATCATTAACTTTATGGTGATCACCAAAGGTGCAGGTCGTATTGCCGAGGTTGGTGCGCGTTTTACGTTGGACGCTATGCCGGGTAAGCAAATGGCCATTGATGCAGATTTGAACGCGGGCCTGATCGGCGAGGACGAGGCACGTCGCCGCCGTAGCGAGGTCTCCCAAGAAGCCGATTTCTATGGCTCGATGGATGGGGCGAGTAAATTCGTCCGCGGTGATGCGATTGCCGGTCTATTGATTATGGTCATTAACGTGGTGGGTGGTTTGATTGTAGGGGTAGGTCAGCACGGCTTGTCCTTTGGTGAAGCCGGCCATGTTTACACGATTTTGACCATTGGTGATGGTCTGGTTGCCCAAATTCCTGCTCTGATTATTTCTACTGCCGCAGGTGTGGTGGTGTCTAGAGTTACCACCGCGGATGACGATGTGGGCACCCAAATGGTGACGCAGTTGTTCTCTAATCCCAATGTGATGTTTTTGACAGCGGGAATTTTAGGGGCAATGGGCCTGATTCCGAACATGCCTCATGTGGCATTCTTATTTCTAGCTGCGGTGTTGGGTGGTGTGGGCTGGTATATGCAAAAACGCCAACAAGAGACCCTGTTACAGAGCGAAGAATTACCCGATGTGGCCCTAGAGGCCGCCGAGGCCGCAGCCGCCGAAGCAAGCTGGGATGACGTGTCCTTAGTGGACCCCTTAGGGTTAGAGGTGGGCTATAGGCTGATCTCTTTGGTGGATCATGCCCAAAATGGCGAGCTCCTCCATCGCATCCGTAGCTTACGCAAAAAATATGCCCAAGACATCGGGTTTTTACCGCCGGTGGTGCACATTCGCGATAACCTCGAACTTAAGCCGAACGACTATCGCATTTTATTGCATGGCGTAGAGGTGGGGCAGGGGAATGCCATGCCTAGCCAATGGTTGGCCATTGACCCGGGTGGCGTATCCATGAAACTTCCTGGGGCAGCGACTACCGATCCGGCTTTTGGCTTACCGGCCTACTGGATTGATGTGAGCTTACGCGAACAAGCACAAATTGCGGGTTATACCGTGGTGGATGCCAGCACAGTGATCGCAACGCATTTAAACCATTTACTGCATCGATTTGGCTCGCAGCTGTTAGGGCGACAAGAGGTGCAGCAATTGTTGGATCGCGTTTCGCGCGATTTACCGCGTTTGGTCGAGGATGTAGTGCCCAAGGTCGTCAGTGTGGGGACATTACATAATGTATTACGCGGTCTACTCGAAGAGGAAATCCCGATCCGAGATATGCGTACCGTGTTAGAAACATTGGCCGAGGTCGCGCCACGCTTGGCCCAACAAACACAGGCCGGGGTGCAGGTGGATGAAAAGGCCGAATACCTAACACAAGTGCGTTTGGCCTTAGGGCGTGCTATCACGCAACAATGGTTCCCTGGTGATGGCGAGATGCGGGTAATCAGTTTAGATGGGCGTTTAGAAAATGTGCTGACTCAGGCTTTGACCACCAGTGGTGCATTAGAGCCTGGTTTAGCAGAAAGCCTTCTGTCCGAGGCAGCTAAAGCGGTAGAGCAACAAGAGTCCATGGGGGATCCGGCTGTGCTGGTAGTAAGCCCCGTATTGCGACCTTCGCTGTCACGCTTTTTACGTCAGCAGTTGCCCCAGTTAGGGGTGTTATCGACTCAGGAAGTTCCCGAGGAGCGCATGATGCGTGTGACTGCAGTTATAGGTGGTTAATCAATGAATATAAGTCGTTTTTTTGGGGCTACAAGCCGAGAGGCCATGCGTCAGGTACGTATTGCGCTAGGACCTGACGCCTTGATTGTTTCTAATAAGCGAGTCAATGGCGGGGTGGAAATTCTTGCCACAGACTCAACCGCTGCACTTGAGTCAATACCATCCGCACCTGCTGCGCCCTCAATGGCATCAGCGTCCTCAGCACCACAACCCACTTCGAACCCAGCGGCTGGCACACGACCGCCTATGACTCCGCCACCGCGTACTCCGGGAGCCAGTGCCCAAGAGGTCATGAATGCCATTAGCTCTCTGAAAGGTTCTCTAGAAGGACGCATCGAAGAGGTGATCTGGAGCAACCAGTTGCGTGTGAGTCCCGATCTGCTCAGCTTATTCCAAAGCTTATTAGCGTATGGTTTTAGTACGGCGCTACTACGAGCCATGCTAAAACGCTTGCCAGCTAACCTGTCATTGCGGGCCGCGATGCAGTGGGTACGCAAAGAGTTAGACACACATCTACCCGTATTAAAAAGTGAAGACCATCTATGGCAGCCTGGTTTGGCCCTGGCTGTGGTGGGACCCACAGGGGTAGGAAAAACCACCACCATCGCTAAATTGGCTGCCCGAGCCGTGCGCCGCTTTAGTGCTGAAAATGTGGTGTTAATTACTACAGATACCTATAGAATTGGCGCGCACGAACAGTTAAAAATTTATGCCGATTTGATGCATGTTAAGGTGCATGTGGTACAAAATGCGCAGCAATTACGTCAAGTGTTGTTAAGCTTGCGTGCTGATCAGGTTATCTTGATTGATAATGTGGGTGTAAGCCAACGTGACAAATACGTACAAGATCAAGCCGCCTTGCTAGCAAGTGGGGGGCGACGTATTCAGCGGATCTTGGCTTTAAATGCTGCCAGTCATGGTGATACCTTGGATGAGGTAGCACGTATGTACAGCAAAGATGGCGGCTCGCCTTTGGCTGGGTGTATTATTACCAAGATAGACGAGGCCAGCCGCCTCGGAGCTGCTTTGGATGTGGCGCTGCGTTACCAGCTGCCCATTCATTACGTGTCAGATGGTCAGCGAGTCCCTGAAAATTTACGTTTTATGTCTGCCAGCCAGTTGGTGGATATGGCACTATCACAAAGCCCCAATAATCGAGCCTTATTTGCGTTAACCTCTGCGGATTTAGCTGCTTTGGTGTCAGCGGCGAATGTACAAGAACAAGTACAGGCTCAAAGTATTGCAACCCATAATCACATGTTAAAACAGATATTAGCCCTAAGCAGTGTATCCAATGATGACATCCAAATAGAGCAACTACGCAAGGTTGCGGGTTTGATTGACGAGACGGCTTTTGGGTCTGCAGCGTTTGATTTATGGCGAGACAGCAAGAAAAAACACCAGTTGCCCGATTTACCTGATCTAGCCCTGGCGCACTTACGCCAAGGTGTGCTAGAGGCTGATGAGCTGGCTGCCACGCAACCTGTGCTCGTGCACCATGTGAGACAACGCTTAAGCGGTGAAAAGGCTCAGCTTTATACGACGATGGTGGGCGCAGGAGAGGGCAAACTATTAAGTATTCCCTTGTTGCAACTGAGTGATAAAACATCTTGGTATGCGAGTAGCGGCATAAACCAACGGGTAGACCCCGCTAAGAATCGATTCGAGTTAACACACGCGCTGAATTGGGTAGAGAAAAACGCACCACCTAGCCCGCGCATTCATTGGGTCGAAGAATACAACAACCAGTGTTGGCAGCAATGGCAACAAGATGATTTGAACGTGATGGCCTTAGTTGCTCCATCGACTCGCTGTTGGCATGTGGATGGTCATAGTACTCCTGCCGCCATAGTTAAACGCCTTGAGTTCTATGCGTTAAATTACGCCCAGATGCCGTTGCCTTATCAGTCCATTGCTGGTGTAAAGATGAGCGGTTTGAGTTTTTGGTATGCACAGGCGCCTATAGAATTACGCAGCAGAGGGGGTGAAACCGTACGTTTAACCTTGTACGCCTTCCAGATCTTAGACACCAAGACCATGGCCGAGGTCAAAACCTTTTATGCTTTTGCCCGATTAAAACCAGATCTAAGCTATAGCCCTGAGCAAATGGCAACTTGGCTTTTGCAACATACTGAAAGTAAAAACGCATTACGATTTGTAGGGCGGGCGTACCATCAAAAAACGCTACAAAACTTTGCAAAACAAGGTCAGTTAGACAGAGATATTTTATTAGAATTAGCAGCCTTGTTTGGTGGGGCAGCGTGGGAAATGGATCAGTACAAGAGCTTGCGTCCTGTTAATCACCTCTTGTTGCAGTTTGCTGGTCCTACAGCTTTAAGACAAACACAAGTCACCTCATCGCTATTAAAGTTTTTCAACCTGAAAGACTTATTGCAGCAGGGTGAGTAAATTGCAGCAGGGTGAGTAAATTGCGGCAGGATGAATAAAAAAAGCAGAGCTCTGACGAAAGCTCTGCTTTTTTTAGGTGGTCTAGCGGATTATTGGGGCATGAAATTAGGCGCGCACAATACCGCGTTTTAAGGCTGTGCCGGATTTGGTTTTGCCACGGGCATCATACACATCGCTTGTCGGAGGATTAGCAGCGCCTAAGGCCTCTAGAGCCTCTACGCTATAATTTAAGTAGGTCTGGATCAGCAGACCATTTTGCTCGTTCAGAGTACGGGCCTGTTCCGTGATATCAAATAACTGCTGAACTAACTGATCCAGCTCATCGGAAAGAGATTGTGCGGCCAACAAGCCGTCTCTGGCGGTAGGCAAACCCATAGCAGTCAACTGATTATCGCGTTGCTCGGCAGCTTGGTTGAGTTGATCTGCGTACTGGTTTTTTAATTCGGTGTGATCATAGAGGTCGTCATTGCTGTAATTGCTCAGGAGCAACTCGTTTTCTTTTTCTAAAGAAAACAAAAAGTGCTGCATCAAATCGAATTCAGCTTGAATAAGAGAAAGTAGAGCGGTAGACGACATAGTGGTTTACTTTAAAAGGTCACGGGCACTATTGATAATACCATCAGCAATACGGCTGGTATCCATTTCCAACGTGCCATTAGCAATGGCATCGCGCAAAGCTTGAACGCGATCCATATCAATGTCATTGCTTGGTGAGTGCAGCTGTTGCAGCTGACGGGCAGCTGGGCTTAGGTCTACAGCAGCACTGCCTTGGCTAGCAGAGGCGGTTTTTTGATAGGCGTTGGCGGCTGTGTTTTTGGTATTTAACCGATCAGGCAGGTTAGGTCTGTAATTATTATTGGTGATTTTCATGGCGTTCTCCGAGCAGTATAGGGCGATATAGTCTTGTTACGGCAGTGTGTTTGAATTCTTTAGTACCCGATTATATAAGACGTCTTTGACCTACATCAAAATCTGCACAGTTTGAGCATCGATGACCGTGCCCGAGATCACCTGCCCGGAGCTGGCTCGAACTTGAATCTGTGAGCCTGGGGCGCCGCTTTGTAAGGCCTGGCCTTCGCCGGTAGCTACAAAACCAATGCCTCTAGCAACAGTACGCACCATTTGACCACGTTGTATGGACTGCGGATCACGTAAGGCGCTGCTACGAATTGTATTGCCGGTATTAATACGTTGGGTGGTGATATACCCAATGGCTAGACTAGGATCTGTGATGGTGTTGGGGGCTAAACGCAACAGATCGCCCTCTCTGGCGACCAAATCGTCTAGGCTGAGGGTTTCGCCTACTTGTATAGAGCGATTGCTTATATAATAGAAGCCAGTGATGGAAAGCTCGGCTTGTACATGCAAAGTCCATGTTTGCGGTGCTTGACAGCGCACAGCGACGGTCATCCGTGATCGCAGACGCATCCCAGACGGTAAAAAAGGCTGTAAGTGCTCGCACTGGATCTGGTTCCGAATAGCCGGAGGGGTGGCATGCACTGAAGCCGTACCTGGATAGCTGCTGGCCTGACTCAGTAAAAACTGCTCGACCTCGGTGGCGACTTGCTCAGGGTTTTGCAACGGCTGTGCACTGAGCAATGGGCTTAGACTTAGGGCGAGGGTCAGTAGGGTTTTTTTAATCATGGCCTTCATACTAAATAGGGTAACAGCAAAAGCAAGGCTGAAACTGACGGTGTTTTGTTCGGTTGTTTTCAAGTTTACTGCGGACACTCTTGCGTTACCATGTATGTTATTGGGGGTAAAGTCTTTTTGACAGGTTTTACTCGTTTTTGCTGTGTGTCAATTTGTTGTAAACTGTGACTCTATGATCGATAGATTAAATAATCATTTTGGGTTCCACCAAACCGCGCTGGCCTTACGCCAGCAGCGCCAAGAGGTATTAGCCGCTAATATTGCTAATGCAGACACCCCCAACTACAAGGCGCGTGACTTTGATTTTACGGCAGCCCTACAAAATGCCATGGGGACCAGCCAAACAAAAAGTGTAGGGCCAACCCAATTAGCCCTGACCTCCGCGCGTCACCTTCCCGGGACGGTGCTGTCCTCAATGGACACTCAGCTACAGTATAGGCAGTCGTTACAGCCCGCTCTAGACGGCAATACCGTTGATATGGATGTAGAGCGTATGGCTTTTGCCGAAAACACCATGCAATACCAAACCAGCATCGCCTTGTTATCCTCGCGGGTAAAAGGGCTGATGGCAGCATTACAACAATAAAGGTTCTCCATGAGCAGTTTTTCTATTTTTCAAATCGCAGGATCAGCCTTAACCGCTCAGTCACAGCGCATGAACGTAACGGCCAGCAATATTGCGAATGCGGATAGTGCAGCTGGACCGGATGGGCAGCCATACAAGGCGCGCCATGTGGTGTTTCAGGTGACTCCATTAGCTAATGCTGCGGCGCAATCGGCTGGCGTAGGTGGGGTACGTGTTTCCGCCATCAAAGAAGACAACGCTCCCGGTCGTTTGCAGTACGACCCACATCACCCTTTAGCCAACGAAGATGGCTATGTATTGATGCCTAATATCGATGTTGTAGCAGAAACCGTGAACATGATTTCTGCTTCGCGCTCTTATCAGGCCAACGTAGAGGTGGTTAACACCACCAAAAGCCTAATGATGCGCACGCTAACCATAGGTCAATAATTAAATGACAACGGTAAATAATGTAAATAATCCCGCCGGCGCGGCTTTAGCCTCTGCGCGCGGTCGCGTGGACTTAATGGGTGACACACAGGATCGGTTTTTGACCCTGTTGATCACCCAGCTACGTCATCAAGACCCGCTGAATCCGATGGAAAATGAGCAAATCACAAGCCAGCTCGCTCAGCTTTCCACCGTACAGGGCATTCAACAGCTTAATGACACCCTGTTGGGTTTGGCTGGACAAATGGATATGACGCAATCCATGCAGGCGGCCTCTTTAATCGGTAAAGAAATCTTGGTGCCTGGCTCAAAAATTTCTTTGGGCTCTCATCCGGATAACCCTGAAATCAAAACAGCGACGCCTTTTGGTATCGACTTAATGAGCGGGGCGGACAAGGTAACAGTCACTATCCATGATGGCAGCGGCAAGGTCGTACGTGAAATGCAGGTAGATGTACAGGCCGCAGGGGTGTACTCCCTAGAATGGGATGGCCGTGATAATACAGGCGCAGTGCTGCCCGATGGCGCCTACAACGTAGAGGCCAATGCCACTATTGGTGATGGGGCTCCTGTTACCGTTGAGGCCTTACGATCTGGTCGGGTCGATAGCGTGGCGTACACCACGCAGGGCTTGCAATTGAATTTAGGTCTAGCTGGAAATTATTCCCTGTTAGATATTCGTAAAATTATGTAGTTTCGGCGGGCAGGCCGAACAGTATCCGGCTGCCACTTTATATCGGACTGAAAGAGGAAAATCATGGGTTTCGGACAAGGTTTAAGCGGTCTTAATGCTGCTTCCCAAAACTTAGACGTTATTGGTAACAACATTGCAAACTCCAGCACGGTTGGCTTTAAAGCCTCTACCATTGCTTTTGCAGACGTGTATGCAAACTCCCGCGTGGGTTTGGGTGTGCAGGTGGCAGAAATCAATCAACGCTTTACCACCGGTAATATCAGTACCACCGGTAATCAATTTGATATGGCCATTGACGGCGCCAAAGGCTTATTTCGTTTGGTAGATCAAAGCGGTGCGACGGTTTACTCGCGCAATGGCCAGTTTCACGCCGATAAGGACTTCAACATCGTTAACGCCCAAGGTTATCGTTTAACCGGTTTTGGTGTTGACGCCGATGGCCAAATCATCAACCAGCTTAGCCCTGTAAAAGTACCTATAGGTAATATCGCGCCTAAAGCCACAACCGAGGCCTCAATCAAAGCAAACCTGGATTCCCGCGAAAAGGTGATTAATTCAGGTTTTGCAGCAAAAGACGTAATACGTGATGAAAACCACTCCCACTCTTTGCCATTGACGGTTTATGACTCCTTGGGTAACCCACACCAGGTGACTCAATACTTTGTCAAAACAGCAGGTTCCGGTGCTAATGAAACAGGCAAGAGCAAATGGGATGTGTACTACCGAGTCGATGAGCGTGACGCGGTCAAAGGCGGTTCATTAACCTTTGATAACGCGGGTCGTCTAGAGGGTAATGGGGTTATTAACCTAACCGTTAGTAATATTGGTACCACACCTCTTCCGATTGGTTCGCCCGCTGCTGTGCTAAATATGGACTTCAACTACGGCGGCTCCACTCAATTTGGTGGTGAGTTCTCTCCAAGCTTTACGCAAAATGGCTACCCCACAGGTGAATACAGCAGTATGTCTATTGCTGCGGATGGCCGTATCGTTGCGAACTACACCAACGGTGAAACCATGACCATGGGGGCCGTGGCGCTGGCAGACTTTAATAACCTAAATGGCTTGCAGCCGATTGGGGGTAATGCCTGGGTAGAGACCGCCGCATCGGGTCAGCCTGTGGTCGGTCAGCCTGGCACCAATGGTTTGGCTATGCTCAAAGGGCAAGCCGTAGAGGAATCCAACGTAGACATGAGCCAAGAGCTCGTCAATATGATCATTGCGCAGCGTACCTATCAGGCCAATGCCCAAACGATTAAAACCCAAGACCAGATTTTACAAACACTGATCACTTTACGTTAATTGGTATAGGTAATACATCGTTATGGATCGCATCATTTATACCGCTATGAATGGGGCACAACGACTGCTTGAACAGCAGTCGGCGGTGTCGAACAATCTGGCAAACATCAACACAACCGGCTTCAGAGAGCAACTCGCTATTCAGCGCGCCGTGCCTTTACAGGGCGGCGCCTTGTTTCCAACACGAGTCGGTACCGCCACAGTGACGCCCGGCACCAAAAACGAACAAGGTGCTTTGGCGGAAACAGGCAGTGCGTTAGATGTGGCGATCCGTGGCGAGGGATGGTTTGCGGTACAAACCCCAACCGGAGAGGCTTATACACGGGCTGGGGACTTTAGCGTAGACGCCAATAATATGTTGGTCACCAAACAGGGTTACCCCGTCTTGTCAGCCGATGGCGGCCCAGTAGAATTACCAGACCGCGGAGCGGTGACCTTTTCTACAGATGGTCAAATCTCTGTGCTAGGGGCTGGCGATAATCCACGTGATATTCAAGTCATGGGCCAACTAAAACTGGTCAACCCAGCCATGACTGAATTAGAGCGCGGTGCAGACGGCTGGTTCCGTTTAGCCAATGGCGCCATTGCTCAGCCCGATGATCAGGTAACCATTGTGGCGGGCTTTGTGGAAAAAAGTAACGTGAATGCGGCCGAGGCGATGGTTGCTATGATCAATAACAGCCGTCGTTTCGAGATGCAAATGAAAGTCATCTCTGACGCCAGCACACGCGAAGAAAAAGCCAACAGCATTCTTTCGAGTAACGGCTAATTAGCCCGCTTATTTAACTAAAGGTTTATTATGATTCGCTCACTTTGGATTGCGAAAACAGGCCTAGAGGCTCAACAAACAAATTTAGACGTTATTTCCAATAACTTGGCTAACGTGAACACAGCGGGTTTTAAGCGTAGTCGCCCGGTGTTCGAAGACCTCATGTATCAAACCATCCGTCAACCAGGTGCTCAGGTCGGTGCTGCCAACCAGCTTCCTACCGGTTTGCAACTCGGTACCGGTGTGCGCACCGTAGCAACCGAACGCATTCACAGCCAAGGTGGCTTGAACAACACCGGCCACTCGTTGGATGTGGCGATTCAGGGGCGTGGTTACTTTCAGGTCGAAATGCCCGATGGCACCTTTGCCTATACACGTAACGGCCAGCTGCAATTAGATCAAAATGGTCAATTAGTCACAGCAGGCGGTTACCCCATACAGCCTCCTATTAATATCCCAGATAATGCCCTTCAAATTGAAATCTCGCGCGATGGTACGGTTTCCGTGACCCAGCCAGGGGCAGTAGGGGCCAGCGTAGAGGTAGGCCAATTGCAACTTACCACTTTTGTGAACACCAGCGGTCTACAAAGCATGGGTGAAAACCTGTTTGTGGAAACCGATGCCTCGGGTGCGGCAAATTTTCTGCAACCCGGCATGGATGGGGCTGGCTTGATTTTGCAGGAATACACAGAGACCTCAAACGTAAACGTAGCCGAAGAACTGGTCAATATGATCACAGCGCAACGCGCCTATGAAATGAACAGCAAAGCGGTGCAAACTTCCGATCAGATGCTGGGTCGTTTGACTCAGATCTAATGGATAAAGGCAGAGGTATGTGGGGTAAATTATCTCGTTATGCTGTTATAGCAGCAGTGAGTCTCCTAGGGGCATGTGCGATGGTCCCCCCAGAACCTGTTGTAGTGGGACCATTAACGGCGCCTCCTCCTGCACCTGTGCCACCCCAAGCCGTAGCGAATGGGGCGATTTATCAGCCCACGGCTTATGGCAACTATCCGCTTTTCGAGGATCGCCGTCCTCGTAATATCGGTGATATCGTGACGATCATGATCCAAGAAAAAACGAACGCGGCCAAAAGTGTTTCTACCAACACAGACCGCAGTGGCGAGGCCGGCATGAATTTTGGCGGTGTTCCGGCTATTTTGCCTGGTGATTTAGGTGCTAGACAAAACTTCGAGGTAGTCGGCAGCAACGCCGCTAAAGGCACGGGGTCCAGTCGCGCCGACAACATGTTCTCCGGCACCCTCACCACCACGGTGATTGGTGTGATGCCAAATGGTAATTTACAGGTGGCAGGTGAAAAGCAAATTGCCATCAATAGGGGCAGCGAATACATCCGTTTCTCCGGGGTGGTCGATCCACGCTCCATTTCTGGCTCTGGCACTGTGTCTTCGACCCAGGTGGCCGATGCCCGCATCGAGTACCGTAGCCGTGGGGTAATGGACGAGGTGCAAACCATGGGCTGGCTACAACGCTTTTTCTTAAATATTTCACCGTTTTAATCAATGATTATGGCCACAGGCTTAACAAAAAAATACAGAGGTGTTGCCGCTTTGGTTAAAGCGGCAATGCTGTCTTTGTCTCTATTGGTGAGCCCGTTGGTTTCTGCTGAGCGCATCAAAGACTTAGCCTCCATTCAAGGCGTGCGTGATAACCAGCTAATTGGTTATGGTTTGGTGGTAGGGCTGGATGGCAGTGGGGACCAGGTTCGGCAGGCTCCCTTTACACAGCAAAGCTTAACGAACATGCTGTCCCAGCTGGGGGTGACTATTCCTCAGGGCAGCAACATGCAACTGAAAAACGTCGCTGCGGTGATGGTCACAGCACGTTTGCCGGCCTTTTCCAGACCAGGACAAACCTTGGATGTGGTGGTGTCTTCCATGGGTAATGCCAAAAGTCTACGTGGCGGTACCTTGTTAATGACCCCGCTGAAAGGCGCGAACGGCCAGGTATACGCCATTGCCCAAGGCAACCTCTTAGTGGGTGGGGCAGGCGCAGAGTCCGGCGGTTCCAGTATTCAGGTCAATCAGCTTAATGGTGGCACGATCCCTGGGGGCGCGATTGTCGAACAAGGGGTGCCAACAACGTATATCTATGATGGTGCCTTGACCTTAGAGCTAAACAGTTCCGATTTTGGTACTGCACAAAATGTGGTGGCGGCCATTAACCGTCATTTTGGTGCTGGTACAGCCACTGCTTTAGATGGTCGGGTAGTCCGGGTAAAAGCGCCATTAGACCCGCACTCCCAGTCGGCATTTTTATCGCAAATCGAACACCTTCAGGTGCAGGTGCCGCCTGCACGGGCCCGCGTGGTTGTCAATGCACGTACAGGCTCTGTGGTGATGAACCGCACGGTCACTATCGACGAGGCGGCAATTGCTTACGGTAATTTATCGGTGGTCATCAGCAGCCAAGCCGAGGTCAATCAACCTGACACCCCCTTTGCAGGTGGGCAGACCGTGGTGACCGATCGTACCGATATAGAAATGCGCTCAGAAGGGGGTAGCCTACAACGCATTACCACCAGCGCGAACTTGGCGGACGTTGTACGGGCGTTGAATGCGTTAGGTGCCACGCCCCAAGACTTGCTTTCTATATTGCAAAACCTAAAAAGCGCAGGCGCTTTACGCGCCGATTTGGAAATTATCTAAACACAAAGGGTGATCCATGTCAGCGTATTACTTCCCACGTCCTGGTACTAGTCAGCCTGTATCCATTTTTGACTCTTCGCAACTGGCTGTATTACGCAAAGGGGTGACCGCAGCACAAGCTGACGAGGAGTCCCAACAGCAGGTTGCGCAGCAGTTCGAGGCCTTGTTGATTCAACAGCTGATTAAACAGGCCAGACAAACCGCCAGCGGCAATGGTTTGTTTGATAGCCAGGCCGTGCGCATGGCGCAAAGTATTGGTGACGAACAGCTGGCTTTAAATCTTTCCAATCCGGGTTTGGGCTTGGCCGAGGCGCTGATTGCACAGATGAAGCAGGCTCAGGGAATCAACCAGGAACTTCCTTCGCAACGCACCAGCATAGATGCTAACACCACACGTTTGCCGCATTTGCGCTCAGATGTGGGAGAAAAAGGGCGCTTGATTGATGCGCCGTCATTGACTGACTTAATCAAAAAACTGTCTGGATCCGCAAGCCCCGCAGAGCGTATTGCTTCGGCTGTAAAAGGGGCGCCCAAACACATTACTGAATTCGTTAATAAAATGCGTGATGCGGTACAGGTAGCGGCTGCCGAAACTGGTATTCCGGCTAAATTGATCATGAGCCAAGCCGCCTTGGAGTCCGGCTGGGGCAAACGCGAAATCCTCCTAGAGGACGGCACAACCAGTCATAATTTGTTTGGTATCAAGGCCTCGCGCAGTTGGAAAGGCGGGGTGGCAAACATCACCACCTCTGAGTTCGTCAATGGCAAAATGGTCAAAATGAAACAACCCTTTAGGGCGTACGAATCCTATGCGGAATCATTAACGGATTATGCGCGCTTGATCAGCACCAGTTCGCGTTATGAATCGGTATTACAAGCTAGTAGCGCCGAAGAAGCCGCTCGCCGCGTCCAAGAAGCCGGCTATGCCACTGACCCCAATTACGCGGATAAGCTTATTTCGATTATGGCGTATTTTGACGCAGGCAAGTAGGACTAAAGATAACTAGAGAAATGCCGTTAACGTAGAGTAATAGGCATGAACAAATTGCGATGGCAGCAGTCTTGCCGCCATAAATGTAAACGGAAAACCACATGAATTTATTTGGTCTAGGACTCACCGCTCTCAACACAGCACAAAATCACCTGCAAACCACAGGGCATAATATTAATAATGCTGCTGTCGAGGGCTATAACCGTCAATCAGTCTTAACGCAGACCAATGGTGCAGCCGCTACAGGTGCAGGCTATATTGGGCGTGGCGTTCAGGCTGTTACCGTACAGCGCGCCTACGATAACTTCTTGCATAACCAGCTGGTTAAATCCCAAAGCCAGGGTGCCGGTTTGGTCGCGTACGGCAACGAAATTGCACAACTCAATAACTTATTTGCTGACCGCACCACTGGGGTTAGTCCCGCCATCCAAGCATTCTTTGATGGGGTGCAGGCGGTAGCATCGACGCCAGCCGATCCGGCCGCTCGCCAAGAGCTCATCGGTCGTGCCGATAGCTTAGCGACACAACTCAACGAGGCCAATCGCTTTATTGACAATCAGCGTCAAAATATCAACACACAGTTAGACACCACTGTGGCGCAAATCAACAGCTACGTAGCGCGTATTGATGATATGAACCAGCAAATCACCAAGGCTAGAGCCTCTGGGGTGGGCAATCATGCGCCTAACGATTTGCTTGATCAGCGTGATCAGCTCGTTAACGAACTCAACCAGCTGGTTGATGTCAAGGTGCTCGATCAGGATGGGAACTTCAGCTTAACGCTAGGTTCTGGACAGATCCTGTTAGGTGGCCCAACTCAGCTCCCCTTGCAGGTGGTGCCTTCGGCCTCTGAGCCCAGTCGCTATGTCATTGCCACCACCATTGGCTATGAACAAGGCGAACCGATATTGTCCGAGGTCGACGATATGTCTTTGTCGGGCGGTCAATTAGGTGGTTTGATGCGTTATCGCGCCGAAACCCTAGACTCCGCCCAAAATGCCTTAGGGCGTTTAGCCATCGGTATTGCGGTG
>DUNB01000144.1 GCA_012839585.1 Alcaligenaceae bacterium
GAGGCGGCTCAATGCCGCGCCTGAGCGCCGTAGGAATCCTTGCCCTTTAGGGCGGGGAGGATGTCAAATGTTTAGCTTAAGCCGCACGGGCTATTTGTTGTCTAGCGGTGGCTGGTCTGCTTCTTTGGTCGGGGAAAATGTGCAGAATCTGACGGACGAAGATGAAAAGCCTTTTTTCCAAAAGATGCTAGAGCAAGCTAAAAACTCGGACGAGGGTTCGGTGGAGTACATCTGGTTTAACCCGATGGATGGACAATTCGAACCCAAGATCACGCATTTTAGAGTCATCGATAATGTGCTGATTGCCGCGGGATATTTTTCCCAGTACAGCACAGAAAAACAGGCCAAAGATCTATTAGATGTGGCGGTCAGCGAGTACTTTAAAAACCCAGAGCAGGCGTTGCGTAAATTCCGTAATCGGCAAAGTGGCTTTAGAAACCCAGATCAGTATGTGTTTGTCTTAAGCAAGACGGATCGGACTATTGTGTGGACTCCGTCGTCGCAAGAGTTGATTGATACTTCGGTGGATCAGGTCGAGGATATCTTTGGTAAGGTTTTCTTAGGGAAAATGATTGATTCGGCCAGTCCTAATCTGATCCAACAGATGGATTACTGGTGGTTTAGCCCTATCACTAAACAGGTGGAATTACGTCGAGCGTTTTATCAGCAGGTGGGTGATAGTGTGATCGCAGTAGGAACCTTTGTGTTACCCGAGGATTAAACACATAATAGTAGTGTCTTTTTATATTTTTTAACGAGTCACTATGTCTACTGGTCCTTCTGCTAAAAAAGGGGCGCGCCGTGTTGCAGCGGCGCGCTCTTCGTCGTTTTCCCCGGCTAAACGTCCCGCTCGTGCTGCCAAACCTGCTCAGCCGCCGCGCTTGATTGTGCTAAATAAACCTTATGATGTGTTGACCCAGTTCACCGATGATCAGGGCCGTGCCACCTTAAAGGATTATGTGCCAGTAGCAGGTGTGTATCCGGCAGGGCGTCTGGATAGAAATAGTGAGGGTTTGCTGTTGTTGACCAACAATGGGGCGTTGCAGGCCCGCATTGCGGAACCCAAATACCAAATGAGCAAAACCTACTGGGTGCAGGTAGAGGGGGCCGCCAGTGCAGAGCAATTACAGAGCCTACAGCAGGGCGTAGAACTTAACGATGGCATGACCTTGCCCGCCCAAGCCGAAATCATTCCAGAGCCCGATTTGTGGCCCCGTAACCCGCCCATTCGATTCCGAGCCAACATTCCCACGACCTGGTTACGTATCACGATCACCGAAGGCCGTAACCGACAGGTACGCCGCATGACCGCCGCGGTGGGCTTGCCGACCTTGCGTTTGGTGCGCGTGCAAATCGGTCCCTGGGCCTTAGATGGGCTGCAGCCAGGGGAATGGCGTGATGTGGCGGCGACACTGCCTTAAAGGTGGTGTGTTGTTGTTGTTTTATGCGAGTTTTGAAAGGATATCTTAGAAGTAAAGTCCATATATATGATTGATATCGATGATTATTATATGGTGTCTCTCCAAGAGCCCTAAAACTGGAAAGATAAGAACGGGATTAAGAAAATGAATGATACGAAACTCCAACTTTTCACCTCCTCTGATGGCCAGACTCATCTTGAGGTAACACTAGAGAAAGATACGGTTTGGCTAAGTCAGGCGCAAATGGGGCAATTATTTGGTACATCGACTGATAATATCAGTCTACACCTTAAGAATATTTATGGAGATCAGGAGTTAGCTGAATCTGCAACTACCGAGGATTTCTCGGTAGTTCAAAAAGAGGGGAGAAGAGAAGTTCGTCGCCGTATCAAACATTATAATTTAGATGCGATTATTTCCGTAGGTTATCGGGTTAGTTCTAAACGGGCCACCCAGTTTCGTCAATGGGCTACCTCTGTCCTAAAAGATCATTTAGTTCAAGGTTATACCCTTAATCAACAACGGCTTGCTGAGCGTGGTATCGAGTTTGAACAGGTCGTTCAGTTGCTGAGCCGCACTTTGAGTAATCAGGGCTTAGTGTCTGCTAAGGGCGAAGCGGTAGCACGGGTTATCAGTGACTATGCTCGCAGTTGGAGCTTGCTGCAGGGTTATGATGAACAACACCTGGCTGAGATTCTGACGCAGCAGCGCAATATGCGCTCGCTAGAGATAGAGGATGCTTTAGTTGCTATTGCTGATTTGAAGCAGTCGTTAATGGCTAAAGGGGAGGCCACAGAGCTCTTTGCTCAAAAACGGGGTGAAGGGTTGGATTCCGCGTTAGCAACGATTGAACAAGGTTTTGGAGGTGAACTGTTTTATCCGAATGTAGCGAGTCGTGCCGCCCATTTATTATATTTTGTGATTAAAAATCATCCTTTTGCTGATGGCAATAAACGTACAGGCTCTTTCTTGTTTTTGTGGTACTTGCGTTTAAATGAGCATCTATTAGCACGACCGGTAGAGCAATTGATTAATGATAATACGTTAGTCGCGTTGGCGTTGCTGGTTGCAGAAAGCTTGCCTGATCAAAAAAGTTTAATGATCAGGCTAATAGAGCATTTTATTTTATTGAAAGAACCAGTAGAGCAAACATTTTAAAAGATGCACTTTTTAACCTATAAACCTGCTGTAAGCCAATAAAAAAGCCCCGTTCAATGAACGAGGCTTTTTTAAGTATGCTGGCGCGGCTGGCAAGATTCGAACTCACGACCCCTTGGTTCGTAGCCAAGTACTCTATCCAACTGAGCTACA
>DUNB01000014.1 GCA_012839585.1 Alcaligenaceae bacterium
GAAGATTCTGCAATACAACAGACTACCGCATGTTCGGGCGCGAGCCATACTGGCAAAGCACCCGCGTAGTTTTCTAATAGAATACCAATAAAACGCTCAAAAGACCCTAAAATTGCGCGGTGTAGCATGACAGGTGTACGTCGTTGATCTTTGGCATCCACGTATTCAGCACCTAAACGCGCCGGCATGGAGAAATCCACCTGGATCGTACCGCACTGCCAATGACGACCAATCGCGTCTTTGAGCGTGTACTCAATTTTTGGACCGTAAAAGGCCCCATCGCCCTCTGCGATTTCAAATTCGCAATCAGTACGACGCAAACTTTCCATCAGGGCTTGTTCGGCCTTATCCCAAACGGCATCATCCCCAATCCGTTTTTCAGGACGAGTTGCGACTTTATAAAGAATTTCGGTAAAGCCAAAGTCTTTATAAACCTTTTGCAATAAGGCAGTAAAGTTAATGCATTCTTGTTGGAGCTGGTCTTCGGTACAGAAAATGTGACCATCATCCTGTGTAAAGCCGCGCACACGCATCATGCCGTGCAACGAGCCCGAGGGTTCATTGCGGTGACACTGACCGAACTCACCATAACGTAAAGGAAGTTCGCGATAGGAGTGCAGTCCTTGGTTAAAAATCTGTACGTGCCCTGGGCAGTTCATGGGTTTTAGACCATAAACACGGTTCTCGGATTCGGTAGTAAACATGTTTTCCGAGTAGTTATCCCAGTGACCGGTTTTTTTCCAGAGTGATAAGTCCAAAATCTGTGGCGCTTTGACCTCTTGGTAGCCATTTTGTTGGTACACCTTGCGCATGTACTGTTCGACCTGCTGCCAAACTGTCCAGCCTTTGGGGTGCCAGTAAATAAGACCAGGCGCCTCTTCGTGGAATTGGAACAAGCCTAGTTCACGACCCAAACGACGGTGATCCCGTTTTTCGGCCTCTTCGAGCATGTGCAAGTAGGCCTTTTGGTCCTCTTTGGAGGCCCAAGCCGTACCGTAAATACGCTGCAACATTTCATTGTTGCTATCACCACGCCAGTACGCCCCCGCCACCTTCATCAATTTAAAGACTTTGAGCTTACCGGTGGAAGGCACGTGAGGGCCACGACATAAGTCAATGAAATCGCCCTCGCGGTACAAACTGATGGTTTCACCGGCAGGGATGGACTCAATGATTTCGGCTTTGTAGGTCTCGCCAATGCTCTTGAAGAAAGCCACGGCCTCGTCTCTGTCCCACTCTTCGCGCGAAACAGGAATATCGGCACGCGCGAGTTCGGTCATTTTTTTCTCGATGGCCTCTAAGTCTTCGGGCGTAAAAGGACGCTTATACGCGAAGTCATAGTAAAAGCCATTATCGACCACTGGGCCAATGGTGACCTGCGCCTCGGGGTACAGCTCTTGTACGGCATAGGCCAATAAGTGAGCTGTTGAGTGACGGATCACCTCTAGGCCTTCTGGGTCCTTAGCGGTGATGATCGCCAAATGCGCATCCGTGTCGATCACATAGCTGGTGTCTACCAACGTAGGCTCAGCTCCTTGTGTAGTCACTCGCCCTGCAAGAGCAGCACGCCCTAAGCCAGTACCAATTGAATGAGCCACGTCACCAACAGAAACAGGCCCATCAAAGGAGCGCTGTGAACCATCGGGTAAGGTAATCTGAACCATACAACATCCTAAAAATAAAAAACGCGGCTCCATGGCCGCGTTTAAGGTATCTGTGATTGGCTTGAATCAACGAGCGAACACAATGCGGCCAAATTATTGTCGCCAGCTAGTAGTTCGCGTAGTCGTCATCTGTCATGCACCTGATTCAAGAATAATAATTACTACTATTCTATCACTTTGGCCTCTCCCTCGCAGCTTTTGAAGCAAAAAAATCAGAAAAAAGTAACCTGCTTACCTTTTTGTTGCAAAGCGACTACGTTTTAAGCTATAGTTATGCCTGCTACACAGCCAGCAGCCAACATAACTTGTCAGTTTAAAAAAATAAGCTTGACACAATTTCAACAGCTGGTTATAGTTACATTTTTAGGCGGTTAGCTCAGTTGGTTAGAGCGCTACGTTGACATCGTAGAGGTCGCTGGTTCGAATCCAGTACTGCCTACCAGAATTCATGTTTCAGTAGATTCCATTAGCAATCTACAACCTCCAGAAACCCGCACAGTCATTGGCTTTGCGGGTTTTTTGTTGGCTACGTAATAAAAATAGAGGCCTTATCGGCCCAACCTCAGCGTATGGCACCGCCCTACCACCACCAAATCGACTGTCGACGCAATCGATTGGCAGACTCACGGTTTAGCCTTCTTGCCTCCTGCTCTGCAAATTCTCGCTCATTGAGCTCATAGCTCCCTTCGTACATACAGCTGCTTGGATTTGTTATACAGTTGTTACTAGATACTGGAGGAGCCGGTCTAGCACCACCGCAACCGACCAAAAACACAGTCAAAAATAAGGGCGCAATCTTAGGGGCTTGCTTAGCGAAAAATGTAATGAGCATGGATTTCCAAAAAAATGATTCAATTCATCGTCTCAATCATAAACAAAAATCGTATTTTTTTCGAATAACCACACACCACTTAGGCATTAATGGTTTAGTCTATGTAAGTCTAGGCAAGCTCTTTAAAGAAACGAATAAAAAAAACAAAACGAGTCCGAAAACGAACGAACAACTAAAAAATTTCCCTTTTTATTTTTCTTTTTCAGAGGTTAACAATGAGAATAGGTATTCCAAAGGAGACGCTGCCGGGCGAAACCCGTGTTGCTGCCACGCCGCGAACCGTGGAGCAATTACTCAAGCTCGGCTATGAGGTCTTAGTTGAAGAGGGTGCGGGTAAAACCGCCCACCTAGAAGACAGCGCTTACGCTGCTGCAGGTGCTACCATCGTAGATCGTGAGCAGGTCTGGGCTTGCCCCATTTTGTTCAAGGTCAATCCACCCAGCGATGCGGCCGTAGATAGACTTCAGCCGGGCACCATTCTAATTAGCTTCTTCTGGCCAGCGCTTAATCCAAAGCTACTGCAACAGTTGCAAGAAAAAAACATCACAGTGCTGGCTATGGATATGGTGCCGCGTATGTCGCGTGCGCAGGCCATGGACGCCCTGTCCTCTATGGCCAATATCAGTGGTTATCGCGCTGTGGTAGAGGCTGCCAGCGAATTCGGTCGTTTTTTCACCGGACAAATTACCGCTGCCGGTCGCGTCCCCCCTGCCGAAGTGCTCGTCATTGGTGCAGGTGTGGCGGGTTTATCCGCCATTGGCGCCGCCATGCAGCTAGGGGCTATTGTTAAAGCCTTTGATACGCGCCTAGAAGTCGCTGAGCAAATTCAATCCATGGGCGGCGAGTTTTTAAAACTGGATTTCCCAGTTCAATCCGGTGACGCTGGGGATGGCTATGCCACCACCATGAGCGATGAGTTCATTGCCGCCGAGATGAAACTCTTTGCCGAACAGGCCAAGCAAGTCGACATCATCATCACCACTGCCGCAATTCCCGGCAAAACCGCCCCCATACTCATCACCAAAGAAATGGTCGATAGTATGCAACCGGGCTCCGTGATTGTGGACTTAGCCGCCCCTACTGGCGGGAACTGTGAATACACCGTTGCTGACAAAATGATCGTCACGGACAACGGCGTCAAGGTGATTGGCTACACCGACTTAGTGAACCGTTTGCCCGGCCAATCCTCTCAGTTGTACTCAACAAACTTGGTTAACTTAGCCAAGCTCATGACCCCCAATAAAGACGGGGAAATGCAGCTAGACTTTGAAGATGCCATTGTACGCAATATGACCTTAACGCATGATGGGGATCTCATGTATCCGCCACCTGCGATTCAGGTATCCGCCGCTCCTAGCAAACCTAAAGCGGCTCCTGTAGTTAAAAAAGAACCTCCCAAACCGATGCCTTTATGGAAAAAGTTGATTCCGCTCGGTGTTGGTGCGCTGTTGTTCTTGTGGCTAGGTGCTAATGCGCCTGCGGCATTCTTGAATCACATGATCGTATTTGTGCTGTCTTGTGTGGTGGGTTATTACGTGGTGTGGAACGTCACACACGCCTTACACACGCCTTTGATGTCAGTCACCAATGCGATTTCAGGCATTATTGTGGTCGGCGCCCTATTGCAAATAGGCCAAGGTAACTGGTTTATCTCTGTGCTGGCCTTTATTGCCATTTTGATTGCAAGTATTAATATTTTTGGCGGCTTCTACGTGACACGACGTATGCTAAAAATGTTCCGCAAAGACAACGACTAATTAAGTGCAGGAGTTAAACAAATGTCTCAAGGTCTAGTGACTGCAGCTTATATCGTTGCAGCAATCTTATTTATACTCAGCTTGGCCGGACTCGCTAAACAAGAGTCCGCCAAAAATGGGAACTACTTTGGTATAGCCGGGATGGTGATTGCTTTAATCGCCACCATCGGCAGTGACCACGCCTCCGGTCTGGCATGGGTGATCATCGCTATGATCATCGGTGCCGCCGCTGGTATCTATAAAGCGCACAAAGTCGAAATGACAGAAATGCCAGAGCTTATCGCTTTGCTGCATAGCTTTGTGGGGATGGCTGCGGTCTTAGTGGGCTACAACAGCTATTTAAATGCCCACACCGTCGCTGCCGATATGCACACCATCCACTTGGTGGAGGTCTTCATAGGCGTGTTTATTGGTGCTATCACCTTTACCGGCTCACTGGTAGCCTTTGGCAAACTAAACGGCAAGATCTCTAGCAAACCCTTGGCCTTGCCGTTTAAACATGGTTTAAACCTTGCTGCTATTGTGGTGTCAGCGTTACTGCTCACTTGGTTCATGAAGGTCGATGGCTCCTTATTCCCATTGATCTTAATGACCCTGATCGCTCTTGCCTTTGGCTGGCACTTAGTCGCAGCCATTGGGGGCGCCGATATGCCCGTTGTGGTATCAATGCTGAACTCGTACTCGGGTTGGGCAGCGGCCGCTGCAGGTTTTATGCTAGAAAATGACCTGCTTATCGTCACTGGTGCACTTGTCGGTTCATCCGGTGCGATCTTGTCCTACATCATGTGCCAAGCCATGAACCGTTCCTTTATCTCTGTGATTGCAGGTGGCTTTGGCTCTGGCTCCAGCAGCTCGAGCTCCGAAGAAGAGGCTGGTGAACACCGTGAAATTCAACCTGCCGACGTGGCAGACATGTTGAAAAATGCCAAATCCGTCATCATCACTCCCGGCTACGGCATGGCCGTTGCTCATGCTCAGAATGCCGTGGCTGAGATCACTAGCATGCTGCGCCGTGAAGGCATCAACGTGCGTTTTGGGATTCACCCTGTCGCTGGTCGTTTGCCTGGTCACATGAACGTGCTCTTGGCGGAAGCCAAGGTTCCATACGACATTGTGTTGGAAATGGATGAGATCAACGACGATTTTGCCGAAACCGACGTGGTGCTCGTGATTGGTGCGAACGATACAGTGAACCCGGCCGCGGCTACCGATCCGACTAGTCCTATTGCTGGCATGCCGGTTTTACACGTCTGGGAAGCACAAAATGTGATCGTTTTCAAACGCTCCATGAGCTCAGGTTATGCTGGGGTACAGAACCCGCTTTTCTTCAATGAAAACAGTTACATGTGTTTCGGGGACGCCAAGGAAACCGTTGAAAAAATCCAGAAAGCGCTTTAATCTTAAAAGCTAATTTCTCCCTACAAAGCCCTTTGTCTGATTCAGATAAAGGGCTTTTTTTGTAACTGTGCCCGTGTTAAGGTTAGCCTATAAATTGTTTCATTACGAATCATTACAGGGGAAATCATGTTTACACAGAACAAATGGAAAAAAACCGTGCGGACTCTGGTCGGTGCATCAGTACTAGGACTAGGTCTACTCAGCACAACCAGCGCCATTGCAGAAAGCAAAGGTAAAGTTCACATCGCTTATGTAGAGTGGGCTTCTACTGTTGCCTCGACTAACGTGATGAAAGCTGTTTTAGAAAAAGCGGGTTTTGAGGTGGATACCACATCTCTAACCGCCGCGGCCATGTGGCAATCGGTTGCCAGTGGTGACGCCGATGCCTTTTTAGCTGGCTGGTTACCTGTTACGCACGAAGACTATTACGAAAAACTAAAAGACCAACTCGTCGATGCTGGCGTGAGCTTAAATGGCGCCAAACTGGGTCTAGCCGTCCCCGCTTACTCTAAAGCCAACTCCATCGAAGACCTAAACGAACACGCTGATAGTTTTGACGGTCAAATTATTGGTATTGATCCCGGCGCAGGGATTCAGCGTCTAACTGCTGAGGTCGTTAAAGAATACGATCTGAAATTGCGTCTACGCGATGGTAGCGATGCCACCATGACGGCAGCGCTAGGCAACGCCATCAAAAACAAAGAGGACATCGCAGTGACCTCTTGGACGCCACACTGGATGTTTGCGCGTTGGGACCTGAAATACCTAGAAGACCCTAAAGGCGTTTACGGTGGCGAAGAGCAAATTCACACCTTCACTCGCAAAGGTTTGAAAGAGGATATGCCTGAAGCATTTGCTATCTTGAGCAACTTCAACTGGACCCCCGAAGACATGGGTGCCGTTATGTTAATGATCGAGCAGCCTGGTGCAGATCCTTTTGAAAGTGCAAAAAAATGGGTTGAGGATAACCCTGAGTTAGTTAAGAAGTGGATGGAAACCCAAAACTAAAACTGACTCGTACATTAATAGGCATTATCAATGGATAAACCCATAAAAATAAAAGTCCGCAACTTAAGCAAAGTTTTTGGGGCTAACCCAAAAAGAGCGCTTGAGTTGCGCAATCAGGGCCTCAAACGCCCTGAGATTTTAGAGCAGACTGGTCAGACCTTGGGCCTGTCTAACATCAACTTCGATGTGTATGAGGGCGAGCTATTAGTCATTATGGGTTTATCCGGTTCGGGTAAATCCACCCTCATTCGCTGTTTAAATCGGCTCATTGAGCCCACCGAAGGTCAAGTTCTGATCGATGATCAGGAAATCACCGGTATTTCCGACAAAGCCTTGTTAGAAATGCGTCGTAAGCACTTCTCCATGGTTTTCCAAAACTTCGCCCTCTTCCCGCACCGCACGGTTAGGGAGAATGCCGAGTTTGGTTTGGAAATTCGCGGTATCGATAAAGAAGAGCGAAAACGCATCAGCCTAGAGGTCTTAGATCAGGTTGGTCTAAGCGAATGGGCCGATGCCTTTCCGCATCAGCTTTCTGGTGGCATGCAGCAGCGCGTGGGGATTGCCCGCGCTTTAGCCAATGATGGTGGCGTGCTGCTCATGGATGAGGCGTTTTCTGCGCTAGATCCACTCATTCGCAAAGATATGCAGCAAGAACTACAAGAGCTGCAATATCGCACACAAAAAACAACCATTTTCATCACCCATGACTTAGATGAAGCCTTAAATATTGGCGATAGAATCATCTTGCTCAAAGATGGTGAAATTGTTCAAGAAGGCACTCCTGAGCAAATCCTCAGTCGCCCTGCAGATGACTACGTGGCACGATTCATCGAAGGGGTGGATAAAGCGCGTGTGCTCACAGCACGCAGTGCTATGCGCCCTGCTCGTGTTACGGCTCGCCCTACCGACGGACCACGTACAGCCTTACACAAGATGACGGAAAGCGGCTTTGATTCGCTTTACATCGTAGGACGTGACCGTCGTTTTATTGGCTTAATCGACGCCAGCGCAGTTCGACGAGCCATTCAAGATCAGGCCGATGACCTTAGCGCGTATTTAGATAAAGACGTACCCACCGTCAGTCCTGATGAGCCTCTGAACAACTTGTTCGGCTTGTTTGCTGAGCGCAGTATTCCTGTTGCTGTAGTCAATGAAGAGCAGCAACTGCTCGGCGTAGTCATCAAAGGCGCCGTATTAGATGAATTGGCCAAAGCAGGAGAGCCAGCAGCATGAACTCCATCCCATCTCTTCCCTTGAGCGCTTGGATTGAAAGCGTACTCAACTTTCTGACCTCCCAGTATTCAGGGGTCACTCGCAGTATTTCGCGTTTCACCCAAACCGGTATCGACTCGCTAAATGACATGCTCATGGCGGTTCCTGAATGGGCATTTATTATTGTCTTTGCCTTAATTTGTTGGCGTGCCTCAAGCTGGCGCTTAGCCCTAGGCTCCATTTTAGGTCTAGGCCTGATTTGGAACTTGGATCTTTGGGTTCCCATGATCCAAACGCTTACCTTGGTAGTGATCGCGACTGCCATTGCCGTAGCGATTGCTATTCCCTTAGGCATTGTGGCCGCCCTATCCCGTCGTTTGTATAGACTGGTTATGCCAACCCTAGACTTTATGCAGACAATGCCTGCTTTTGTCTACTTAATCCCAGCCATTCCATTTTTTGGTATTGGCTCCGTTTCCGCGATTTTTGCTACCGTTATTTTCTCTATGCCTCCGGCCATTCGCCTCACCATTTTGGGTATTCGCCAAGTTCCCGAGGATTTAATCGAAGCCGCCGATGCTTACGGTGCAACACGTTCGCAAAAACTATTTAAAGTACAGCTACCTCTGTCCTTGCCCACCATTATGGCTGGTGTTAACCAGACCATTATGCTCGCGCTTTCTATGGTGGTGATTGCAGCCATGATTGGTGCGGATGGTTTAGGTAGTGAAGTGTGGCGCGCGATTCAGCGTCTACGCCCTGGTGATGGTTTTGTAGCCGGTATTGCCGTGGTGATCTTAGCGATGCTGCTAGATCGTCTCACTCAGTCTTTCCAAAAGAAAGGCAAGAATAAAGATCACTAAGTCGCAATTAGCCCGTAAAGGTCTAAAAAAGATATGCCCAAAACTTACACCATTTTGGATCATTTCGAATGGACCGCTGACGACATGAGCGAAGTGATTCTGATGAATGAAACCCTGAACAGCGATCCTTATGAGAACGCTAAAAAATGGGTTGTAGACAACGCAGAACTCGTCAAAAAACGGACCATCGCTAACTAAGCTAACGATCCATTGATTGATAAAAACACCACGTCGTTTAACAGTGAACTGACCCCAGAAAGTTGGACTAACTTTTTGGGGTTTTTATTTGCTGAGGTGGTGGCGAGTCCTTATTTGCACTCACAACACATCCTTTAGGACCAGAGTTTTATTTGCTGATGTGATGACAAGCCATCCCCACTATTCGTCACACACCATGCAGAATCAACCTTTGTTTATCAACATGCGCAGAAAGCCTCGTCCTTTAGGGCGGGGAGGATGTCAATGATGTGATAATAAGTTCTATTTACCATTCATAACGCATCATGCGGTGCGGTATGTTCGCGTCTTCATACACATCCCCGTAGGGCTCAAAACCGTGGCGCTCGTAAAAACCGAGTGCATGGAGCTGGGCTGATAAAAATACCGCCTTATCGCCGCGCTGTTGAGCCGCTGCCATCAGCTGTTGTAGGACCAGTGCACCGATGCCTTGGCCTCGGTAGTCCGCCAACACCGCCATGCGCCCTATATGCGCATCAGGCAATAAACGCCCTGTGGCTATGGGCTGATCGCCATCATAGGCCACGGCGTGCACGCAGAGCCCATCCTGATCATCCATTTCGATGCTAAGGGGAACCTTTTGTTCCTGTACAAACACCGCATAGCGCACTGCCGAGGCATCTGTTTTTAGTTCAGTCCAAGTTCCACTTTTCACGGTTTTCGTTGGCATAGGTATGTGACTCCTGAGCGCTTAGGATTATTGACGCACAAAGTGCATTTTGAAATTTTTGCCTTTGATACCGGCATCGCGCAAACGATTTAGGGCACTTTGGGCGACACGACGATCTAAAGCCACATGCGTGACCACCATGCCTACGTTAATTTTACCCACCTGCTCGCGCGTCAAGCCCACATCACCGGTCAACGCACCCAAAATATCACCAGGACGCATTTTGTCGCGTTTACCGCCAATGATGACAATGGTCTGCATTGGGGCTTTTTGTGGAGTAGCACCCTGCTCTGCAACCGGCAAAGGTTGCCAGCTAACATCCACCTGATTCTGCTTATGCAGCTGATCTAAAAATGCTTTGTCATCTTCATCACATAAGCTAAGCGCTAAGCCCTTTTGATCGATACGGCCTGTACGACCGATACGGTGTGTGTACACCTCGGGCTGATGCGGTAACTCTACGTTAATCACCGCGGGAAGCTCGGCAATATCCAAACCCCGAGCAGCCACATCTGTCGCCACTAAAATGGAACAACTGTGGTTAGCAAATTGAATTAACACCTCGTCACGATCACGCTGATCCAAATCACCATGCAGCACCAAAGCACTAAAGCCTAAGCTGCGCAAATGATAGGTAAGACTGTCGCAATTGGCCTTGGTATTACAAAAGATCAACGCAGAGGTCGGTGCGTAGTGCAAGAGCAAAGACTCGACCGCATCAAAACGCCCTGATTCTGGTACTTTGTAAAAGCGTTGTTCAATCTGTGCCTGGCTGACCTGTGTTTCCACCGTGACATGCACAGCATCACGTACAAATAAAGTGGCGTCCTTGCCAATGGTGTCAGGATAGGTGGCAGAATACAGCAAGGTTTGGCGATGTTTTGGACACGCTGCCACAATTTGCGCCATATCGTCATAAAAGCCCATATCAATCATGCGATCGGCTTCGTCTAAGACGAGGGTATGAATCGCATTAAAGTCCAAGCTTTGCGCATCGATGTGGTCCAAAATTCGGCCCGGTGTGCCCACAATAATATGCACCCCGTGTGCTAACGAGTCCACCTGGCGCTGCATGGGCACGCCCCCGGTGATCACCATCACTTTGACATTGGGAATACCGCGCGCTAAACGGCGTAGCTCCTCGGCCACCTGTGTGGCTAGCTCGCGGGTTGGGCACAACACCATGGCTTGAGGACGCAAGCGTTCTGTTCTGATTTTTTGTAATAGCCCCAAACCAAACGCCGCCGTTTTTCCACTGCCGGTTTTTGCCTGGGCGATTAAATCGTGACCTTCTAAAATCAAAGGCAAACTCTGAGCTTGAATGTCGGTCATGCGCGTGTAGCCTAATTGCTCGACGGTATCAAGCAAAGCGGGCAACAACGGCAGTTGGGTAAAAGAAGATAAAGCAGTCATGCTCACACCTAAGAAAAAGAATTAAGCGTTATTGTATCGTGCCCACTACATTTTTTCGTTAAATGCGCACAGAGGCGTTGGAATATATACAATAAAGGCTATCCTATTAATTATGCTCATTTTGAGTTTAACCACATGCGCAACTTTTTAGCTCGTAAAAACATTGAGTTCTCGCTCCGTCGCTACGGCATAGAGACCATGAATTACATGACGCTGGGTTTATTTGGCTCATTAATTATTGGTTTAATTTTAAAAACCACCGGTAACTGGTTAGGCTTGGAATGGCTAATAGAAATTGGTGGGTTGGCCCAAGCCGGATTGGGGGCGGCGATTGGTGTGGGGGTAGCCTATGGGCTGCAAGCTCCTCCTATGGTGATCTTTAGCAGCGCCATGGTGGGCTCGCTTGCCATCAGCGTAGGCGGTGGGCCGGTGGGTGCTTTTGTAGCGGTAGCCATCAGCAGCGAACTGAGCAAACTGGTTCATAAAACCACCCCCATTGATATTATTATCACGCCTGCTACGGCATTAATTAGTGGTATGTTGATGGCCCAATGGGTCGCCCCTTATTTAGGGGAGCTGATGCGTGCCACCGGTCAAACCATTGAATGGGCAATGACCTTGCAGCCTTTTTTCATGAGCATAGTGATTGCCGTGATCATGGGCATGGTCTTAACGGGCCCTACCTCTAGTGCTGCGGTGGCTATTTCTTTAGAGTTAAGCGGCTTGGCAGCTGGGGCGGCCACCATCGGTTGTTGCGCTCAAATGGTGGGCTTTGCCGCCATGAGCTACCGAGACAACGGTCCCTCTGGAGTGCTCGGGGTGGGTTTAGGCACAAGCATGTTGCAACTGCCCAATATCATCCGCAACCCACTCATTTGGATTCCTCCCATTTTGACGGCGGCCATACTCGCCCCTATTGGGACGCTGGTTTTCAAAATGGAAAACATCCCGACTGGCGCCGGTATGGGCACCAGCGGTTTTGTAGGACAGGTGGGCACCTTGGCGGCCATGGGGGGTGGTTCTTCTGTTTGGCTGGCCATTGGCTTGATGCACATTTTATTTCCCACTGTGCTTTGTTTAAGTATTAGCTGGTGGATGCAACGTCGCGGTTGGATTAAGCCCGGTGATCTGACCTTAAGAACTTAAGCGCCCACTGCCTTTGCACAGTTATTTAGAAGGCAAATGGCGGGTAGCATCGACAGCTTTACCGTTATAACGCAACTCAAAATACAGTTGCACAGCGGTGGTGTCGGTGCTGCCCATCTTGGCGATGGTCTGCCCTTGTTTTACGGATTGATTTTCTTTCACAGTAATCGCGTCATTATGTGCATAGACACTAATGAAATTCGCATCATGGCTGACAATCACCATTTGTCCATAACCACGTAAACCACTGCCCGCATACATCACCTTACCCGCTGCTGCCGCCTTTACATCACTGCCTCTGGCGCCGGTAATAAACACCCCTTGAGAATGAGGCCCAGTGCCACGACGATGTGAGCCCTGGGCGGGCCAAATTAGCTGTATGCGACGCGGTGCAGCAACAGAGGCTGCTGTAGTTGCCTTAGGCGTACTAACCGTTACGGTAGAAGCCGGTGGCGTGGCCGCACCACCTCTGACGCGCAACAGCTGTCCTACCTGCAATTGGTTTGGGTTTTTGATGTTGTTCGCTTTAACGATAGAGCCTAAGCTTTGACCATGCTTACGAGCGATATTCGCTAAGGTATCCCCTTTCATCACGCGATAGTAGCCCATCGGAGCACTTGAGCCACCCCCACTTTGTTTCGGACTAGAACCACAAGCGACCAAGGCCAATGACATGATGAAGAGCATCAATAAACGCATTTTTTATACCTTATGTGTTACGAACAAACCAACCTACGTTAAAGCACATCCAGCTAAAGCTAAATGACTCTTGTGGTCAACAGTTTATGCACAGTGCTAAGAAAAAACAATCTTGCCGACCGACTCCGTCTATTTTGACATCTTTCTAAACCTAAACGTCGAAACCTTATACCTTGAATGCTGACAGCCTCCTCGCCCTAAACGACGAGGCTTTCTGCGCATTTTGGTAAACATGTCCTACTAGGTGAACCAATAAAAGAAAACCGCCATCATCATCTTGATCGCGGTTTTCTTTGTATATCAATATAGTACGTAAAGTCACGCCTTTTAAAGCGTGGGTTTGACGCCCTCTACGTCATCTCTGTCGGGGAGGATGTCAATTCATTTCGTCATGTTATTTGACCGTCACACCAGCCTTACCTTCGGTCACCTGCCCTATAACACGCGCGTATTCAAAACCTTGCTCATGGAAGAGTGCCAGAACCTGATCCGCCACATCAGCTGAGCAAGAAACCAACAGGCCGCCAGAGGTCTGTGGATCAGTTAACATGCCTCGCTGGGTTTCCGTCACAGCTGGATCCAAGGTAATGTGTTCGCCATAGGCTTGCCAATTACGCGCTGAGGCACCAGTGATAAAGCCTTGAGCGGCAAGCTCAGGGACATTGGGCAGCCA
>DUNB01000145.1 GCA_012839585.1 Alcaligenaceae bacterium
CATAATACCAACTACCTTTATTCGGTTATTGCGATCTCATCGTTTTGGTGAATCGCATTGTCTAAGGTGTGCCAGGCTAAAGAAGCACATTTCACCCGTGCAGGGAATTCTTTTACGCCCGATAAGACCTCGAGTTTACCCAGATCTTTTTCTGGGTGCTCCTCGGTGAGCATCGCGTGCATATCTTTGAATAGCTCTTCGACCTCGGCCTTGGTTTTACCCATGCAAGCCTCTGTCATCAAAGAAGCAGAGGCTTTAGAAATGGCACAACCTTGCCCAATAAAAGAGACCTTTTCGACCACATCATCTTTCATGTGCACATAAACACGCAACTGATCACCGCATAGCGGGTTATGTCCGTCGGCTTTATGTGTTGCGTCTTCCATGTGATTAAAGTTACGGGGTTTACGGTTGTGATCAAAGATCACCTCTTGGTAGAGTTCACGTAACCCGCCAAAATCCTCACTCATCAGCGACTCCAAATAGTTTTTGCGCTTTTTTCAAGCTAGCTACTAAGGCATCCACATCATCAAAGCTGTTGTACAGCGCAAATGAGGCACGGGCGGTGCCAGGAATACCTAAACGGGTCATTAAAGGCATAGCGCAATGGTGTCCTGCACGGATCGCCACCCCATCCATGTCTAAAATAGTACCTAAATCATGGGGATGAATTTCATCAACCAAAAAGGACAGCACGCCAGCTTTTTGAGCGGCGGTGCCCACTAAGGTGATGCCTTTCATCGCCCCCAATTGAGCGGTTGCGTATTTTAGTAACGCGTCTTCGTGTGCTGCGATAGCATCTAAGCCTACCGACTGCACATAACGTAAGGCCTCTGCTAAAACGATCACACCTGCAATATTGGGTGTACCGGCCTCAAAACGTTGTGGCACTGGTGCATAAGTGCTGTACTCAAAACTGACCGTATGAATCATGTCACCGCCCCCTTTCCAGGGTGGCATGGCATCTAATAGGTCATATTTGGCATATAACACCCCTGTGCCTGTTGGGCCGTAAATTTTATGGCCTGAAAACACATAAAAATCACAATCCAAAGCCTGCACGTCGACGGCTGTGTGCGCGACGGCTTGGGCACCATCAATAAGAACTTTTGCGCCCACTGCATGGGCCATTTTGATCATCTGACCAACAGGGTTAACCGTACCTAAAGCGTTGGACACATGCACAATACCAACGAATTTGGTTTTTTCTGTTAATAGCTTTTGGTAGGCGTCTAAATCGAGCTCGCCATTATCCAGCACTGGCACCACTTTAATCACAGCACCGGTTTTTTGTGCTACAAGCTGCCAGGGCACGATGTTGGAATGGTGCTCCAAGCCAGTTAGTAGGATTTCATCACCACTGGTCAAGTTGGCCATTCCCCAGCTATACGCCACCAAGTTAATGCTGTCGGTGGTACCACTGGTAAAGACAATTTCCTCTATGCGCTGAGCATGTAGAAATTGTTGCGTCACTACACGTGCTTGATCATAAAGGTCTGTTGCGTGCTGGGATAACCAATGCACCCCACGATGAATGTTGGCATTGGATTGCTCATAGAAAGCTTTTTCCGCTTCGATGACTGCAGCAGGCTTTTGAGTGGTCGCACCATTATCCAAATAAACAAGGCGCTGCCCGCGAACGGGCTGCGCCAAGATAGGGAAATCGGCGCGCCGATCTAGCTGCATAGCAGGTTTTGTGATCGGCTCTACCATATTAGTCTTGCTCCACCATCTCGTTTTCACCAGGCAAGAGGGATTTCACCCCTTGAGCCGCACGATCGCGCAAGCTTTCGGAACTGATACGCTCTAGGACCTCTGCCGCAAAAGCGTAAATCAATAAATCAAAAGCATCTTTGCGATCTAAACCACGGGAACGCAAGTAGAACAAGCTTTCCTCATCGATTTGACCTACGGTTGCACCGTGTGCACATTTCACGTCATCAGCGTAAATTTCTAATTCAGGGCGTGTGTCAGCGCGTGCCATCTTAGAAAGTAGCAAACTGTCAGAACGCTGGATCGCATCGGTGCCATCGGCCCCTTTTGCTACCACAATACGACCGGAGAACACGCCACGACCACGGTCTGCCATAATGCCACGGTAGTATTCATGGCTAGTACAGTTAGGCTGATCGTGATGAATTTGCGTGAAGTGATCCACATGACGACGTTGGTCCACGTGGTACAAACCGTTCAACAAAGCATGACAGCGTTCGCCATTGAATCGTGTCTCGATGCCAGTGCGGGCAAGTAAAGCACCGAAGGACATAGAGTGAGATTCGTAATGGGATGCCTGCTCTTGTTCAGCATCAATCGCTGCCAAGTGGATGGACTTTTCAGCCTGATTCTGCAGTTTAAGATGCGTTAAGTTCGCATCACGATCTACCCAAACGCCATCTTAAACTGCAGAATCAGGCTGAAAAGTCCATCCACTTGGCAGCGATTGATGCTGAACAAGAGCAGGCATCCCATTACGAATCTCACTCTA
>DUNB01000146.1 GCA_012839585.1 Alcaligenaceae bacterium
GGCGGTTCGATCCCGTCAACACCCACCATTTAAGTCTGATAAAAATAGAACTAAAGCGCAACGCTTAGTTCTTTTTTTTTGCCTGCTGGTTTTGGATTGAGCGCAACGCGCTTTTATGCATCGGTTGATGACTGCCCAGCGATGCTAACTCTCTTAAGCCGTCAGCTACCTGCCTTAGCGCTTAGCCAGCCATTTTCCCTCCTGCTAGCCATAGGTCTTGTCTGCTCATCATCTGACTAGCTGCCCATCTACCTACTTTAGCAACGAGCCGGTCGGCTTTTTCTTCTGTTAGTTATCGGTGGTTTCCGCTAACCATCTGACTAGCCACTCATACATCTACCTTGCACCTGTTTGCTCGCTAACTGCGTATTCTTAAATAAAGATTCGGCCTAGATTTCGTGCTGTTCCACCGACTTATAGCAGTATTAATTTGATTTTTCTTTTTGTAACAAGTAGGGGAAATCAGGAGGCTATTTCATGCGCATATTTGGTATACGTAACTAAGGATACGCTGACTAGGTGTAGGTAAGACTCGTCTTTTAGCGCATACGACATTTCATTTACGTTGTTTGTCTATAAGTAAAGGGGAAACTATGAGTGCCATCATTTTGGTGGTCTTAGGCTTGGGCGGTATGGCCTTGGGCTACATATTCTACTCACGATTTATTGCTGAAAAAATATTTCAATTAGATGATTCACGACCTACACCCGCCCACGAATTCGAGGATGGGGTGGATTTTGTGCCAACGAATAAATACGTTTTGTGGGGACACCATTTTACTTCGGTAGCGGGGGCTGCTCCTATTGTGGGCCCAGCGATTGCGGTGATCTGGGGGTGGTTACCCGCCTTTTTATGGGTCACCATAGGAACCATCTTTTTTGCTGGGATGCATGACTTTGGCGCGATTTGGGCTAGTGTGCGTAACAAAGCCAGATCGGTGGGCTCGTTAACAGGTGACGTAGTAGGAAAAAGAGCACGTTCTGTTTTTATGATCGTGATTTTTTTAGTCTTGTTGATGGTAAACGCCGTGTTTGGCGTGGTGATTGCAGGCCTATTGATTAAAAACCCGGGTGCCGTAATTCCTGTGTGGGGTGCGATTGTGGTGGCCTTGGTGATTGGGCAACTGATTTACCGAGCTAAAGCTAGTTTAGTGCTGGTATCGGTGGTTGGGGTGGCGGTGCTCTATGCGCTGATCTATGTAGGTCCTCAAGTACCTATCTCCTTACCTGAAAAAATTATGGGGCTCTCTGCCAGCGCATCCTGGATTATTTTACTGTTCGCTTATGCGGCCATTGCTTCCCTCTTGCCGGTCTGGATGCTCTTGCAGCCACGCGACTACATCAATGGCTTGCAGCTTTTTGTAGGCTTAGGTTTGTTGTACGGAGCGGTACTCATTGCGAATCCAGCCGTGGTGGCTCCTGCAATTAACAGTAATGTGCCTGTGGGCACGCCCTCGATGATACCCTTGCTGTTTGTGACCATTGCTTGTGGTGCTATTTCCGGCTTTCATGGCTTAGTGGCATCAGGGACGACCTCTAAGCAGTTAAACAAAGAATCCGATGCACGTTTTGTGGGCTATTTCGGTGCAGTAGGCGAAGGGGCGTTGGCTTTAGCCGCTATTGTTGCTGCGACCGCTGGCTTTGCTACGTTGGCGGACTGGGAAGCCGTCTACTCTGCTTTCGGTCAAGGTGGCGTAGGGGCTTTTGTGACAGGTGGTGCAACCATCCTCAGCGCCGGTTTGGGCTTTAATGCCGAGATTGCCGCGACGTTGTTGACTGTGATGGCCGCTTTGTTTGCCGGCACAACCATGGATACCGGTCTACGCTTACAACGCTATATTTTCCAAGAGTGGGGCGAGATCTATAATATTGGTTGGTTGGGCAAGCCCTTGCCAGCGACATTATTAGCGGTAATTAGCTGTTTGATTTTAGCCTTTGGCGCGGGCGGGGCAGATGGCTCCGGCGGGTTGTTAATTTGGCCTTTATTTGGTACCACCAACCAACTCCTAGCTGGTCTGACCCTCTTGGTGATTGCTGTCATGTTGGTACGCCGACGCGTTACTGCGACTTATGTGATCGTGCCCTTGGCTTTCTTACTGCTCATGACCTTGGCAGCTTTGCTCATTCAGCTACGCGGTTTTTACCTCAAACAAGACTGGTTCCTCTTTGGTCTGGATCTCGTGGTGTTGGTAGCAGCCATTTTAGTTACCTTAGAGTGCGTTAGTGCATTGCGCACAGAGAAACGTAAACTCGTTCAATCCTAAGCAAGGAGCGGTTATGAAAGGCGTATGGTCAAGATTCCGTAGTTGGTGTTCACATGCTAATGAACTCGGTACGCAATACTACAATGCGCCTTATCGTGCCGCTATTGCTCGCGCTAAGCGCGAAGAAGACGATTTGTTTATGTTGTTGGTCTTTGCCGAGATGATGGGGGTACCAAACCCTGCTTCTTGGTACACCTTGGAATTACAACCTTTACTCTTAGAGCGCTTCCATGACTGGCATTTACGCATGGGCATGGAACGCTCTCCACTTGACCATTTTCGGTGTTGCTAATGACTTTTGATCTCCATGCATTATTGCGCCAGAAGGTCGTATGGGTAGGCGGCAAAGGCGGGGTAGGCAAAACGACGGTATCAGCTGCCTTGGCAGTGTATGCGGCGTCCGAAGGGCGTCGCATCCTATTGGTATCTACCGATCCGGCGCACAGCCTAAGCGATGTGTTTGGCCGTTCTATTGGTAGCCAACCGGTTCACATCACAGAAAACCTGTACGTGCTAGAGCTGGACCCAGAAAAAGAGGTGGATGCCTACTTAGATCGTGTCTTAAGCCAAATGCGGCGCTTTGCAGGACCTGACCAAGTCAACGAGCTACAACGGCATTTGCGGCTCTCCCGCCTGTCACCGGGCGCCCAAGAGGCCGCCTTACTGGAGCGCATTGCCCAATTACTTGATACCGGTTTAAACGAGTACGATTTAATTATTTTTGATACAGCCCCTACCGGCCATACCTTGCGTTTGCTGAGCTTGCCCGAGGTCATGGCGGCGTGGAGCGATGGTCTACTCAAGCACAATCAACGCTCTGAACAATTAGGCAAGGTCTTGGCGCATTTAAGCCCGGGCCGTGATTTGAATAACCCGCTAAAAAGTCCTCAAGAACAACAACATGCCGATTTAGATGATCGAGGACAGCAGTTAGCCGCGACTTTAGCCGCCAGACAAAGCTTGTTTCACCGCACCCGACGTTTACTACACGATGCATCGGCGGTCAGTTTTCTCTTTGTGCTGACTCCAGAACGTCTACCGGTATTAGAAACAGAGCGCGCGGTGAATTCCCTAGTCGATATAGGGGTCAATATCGCAGGGCTGATTGTAAATAGGGTGTTACCGGATCACCTCGAAGGGGGCTTTTGGCACAATCACTTGCAGCGTCAGCAACAATACTTAGCGGAAATTGAGCGTCGTTTGGGGCATTTGCCACAAAAACAATTGCAGCTACAAGAACAAGAGATACAGGGAGTGAACGCTTTAGCTGATTTTGCACAACAGATTTTGCATTAATCAGCTCTTATTGCTATTGATAATCATTCTCATTACTGATAGTATGGCCCTTTTGTTGAGCGGCCATCGTGGTACGCTTGAAACTCGTTTTTTGCAGGCGTTGTTATGCCACACCCATTACCTAACTCGTTGGAGCACACGCGCTTTGGCTTAAAAGCGGTGGGGCTCATAGCGGCACTTGCGCTGCATGTGGGGGTCTTTGCTTTTTTAATGCGTAGTGCGCAATTAAAGCAGGTAGGAATGCCTGTTGTAGAGCAGGTGATAGGGGTGAGCTTACTCGATGCACCAAGCTCCAATCAGATGGCAGCAACGCCAGAGAGTCCTTCTGACCGTACGACATCTGCACCACTGGTATCGTCAAAAACGGAGCCGGAAGCTGCCGCTACACCGTTAGCTCCCCCTGAGCCAGAGCCGGCCACTAAACCAGTCACACTGCCACCAGCAGATCAGACAGCCACTTCTACACCGTCAGCACCTGCTGAAGTTGAGCCTGTAGCCACACCCAAACCGCTCGAGCAGCCTACCGCATCCTCTCAGCCTGCTATGGCGGCCAAAGAAACACCACCAGTGGCTCGACCTACACCTAGCGTGGCGCCAACTCCAGTCGCTACAGAGAAGCCCGAAAAACCGCGCCCCAAGGCGACACCTCCCGATACCACGCCACCAGTACGTAAAGAACCGCAACGTGCCAGTACTGCACCATCGCGTTCAGAACGGTCAAACAAGACTGAACCGACTACTGGCCCTACGATAAATCGCCGCGCTGCCGCCTCGTCCCAGTCCAAGCCTGACTCGACTAACTCCTCTACAGCGGGAGCCAAAGCGGGACAACAAGGAGCGGCCACAGCATCGACTCAGCCTAAAATCATTGAGCAGGTACGCTATGTGGGTGCGCCGCCACGTCCGGTGTATCCGCGTGCCTCACAGCGCCGCAAAGAGCAAGGCAAGGTGGTGGTGAGAGTGGTGATTTCACCGCAAGGCACCGTAGCGCAGTTATGGGTGAAAAACTCCTCTGGACACCCACGGCTGGATCAGGCCGCCTTGGCCGCAGTGCGTCAGGTCAGATTTAAGCCCTACACCGAAAATGGCATTGCTCAAAAAGCAATGGCCGATATTCCTTTTGATTTTGTTTTATAGGACTCAGGCATGAAGCTGGAGCTAATAGAGATAGTGCGATTAATAACGGCTCAGGTGAGCCGCAGTAGCGAAGCATTTGCGGAGCCTGCCAGGCAAGCGGCAGAAAATATAGCGCAAACAGCAACCCATCTGTCTGCCTCGGCGGCGTTGACACAAAGCCAAGCCCAAGACAGTGGCATGTTGCACTTTATTGCCCAAAGCGATTGGGTGGGCAAAGGACTGTTTGCGGTGCTGCTGTTAATGTCAGTGGCCAGTTGGTATTTGATCATTGTTAAAAGCCTGACGGTCTATCGTTTAAAACGCCGTTCTAAGCAGTTTTTAAAAGAGTTTTGGGCGGCAAGTTCTTTAGAACAGGTAGAAAATGAAATCGCCACGCACGGGGCCAATGAACCTTTTGCGCATCTGGCCAGTCATGCCATTCATGCCCAGAACCACCATGCCAAATACGGCGCCTCACGCTTAGAGGAAAAAGGCTCTACGGCCTCTTTTGTAACGCGCATTATGCGTAAGGTGATCGATGAAGAAACGGCTCGTTTGGAAAACGGGCTGACCTTATTGGCATCGGTAGGGTCCACGGCACCTTTTGTGGGGTTGTTTGGCACGGTGTGGGGGGTGTATCACGCCTTGATCAGTATTGGTTTATCGAGCGAGGTGGCTTTAAATCGTATTGCTGGACCGGTTGGCGAGGCCTTAATTATGACGGGATTGGGTTTGGCGGTAGCGATTCCGGCGGTGTTGGCGTATAACGCTTTTGTGCGTACGAATCGTGTGTATTTGGCACAGCTTGATGCGTTTGCGCATGATTTGTTCACCTTTTTAAGTACCGGTCAGCAAGTGATCGAAAACCATGGCAAACGCCAACAGGGCAAATAGGGGGCTTCGATGTCATTTGGTAGTTTCGATAAATCGGGAACCAAAAACCAGACCAATGCCGAAATCAATATGGTGCCCTTGATCGATGTGATGCTGGTGCTGTTGGTGATTTTTTTGATCACTGCACCTTTGCTCACGCATTCTATTTCGGTGCAATTACCTCAGGCAACGGCGCAACCTACGCAGACAGAGCAAAAGTCCTTGGATTTGGCGATCACGGCCGAGGGTGCCCTTTTTTTGGATGATGAGGCGGTGGATTTGGCGGGGCTCACAGCGGTCTTGGTGCCTTTTGCGCAGCAAGACCCACAACCTGAAATTCGGATCAGAGCGGATCATAACACCCGTTATGAACTGTTGGCCCAGGTGATGAGCCAAGCCAAGGCCTCGGGCCTGATGCGTTTGGGTTTTGTGACACTTCCGCAAGAGCCGGCTGAATCAACGAATAACTGACTCCCTAAATGGTGACACTCAGTATAAAATGCCTCCTATGCGAGTATTAATTATTGAAGATGACCGCGTTTTAGGACCGGCCTTACACGACTTTTTACGTACCCAGGGTTACGAGGCGCAGCTGATAACGAATGGGGCAAAGGTGTTGCCTTGTTTGCAGCAGCAACGTTTTGATTTGCTGGTGCTGGATCTGAATTTGCCCGGACAAAGTGGCTTAGAGGTGCTACGTCAACTAAGAAAACAAGGCTTTCAGGTGCCGGTGCTGATTTTAACCGCGCGCGATGCCTTAGAAGACCGAGTGGCTGGCTTAGATGCGGGGGCAGATGACTATGTGACCAAGCCCTTTGAGCTAGCCGAGTTGGCCGCGCGTGTACGGGCACTCATACGTCGTCACCATGGACAGCAACATACCACCTTAGAGCTGGGCGATTTGCATTTGGATGTGCAAAACCGTGAACTGCTCTATCAAGGCCAGCGCTTAAGCGTATCGGTGCGCGAATTCTCTTTATTAGAATTGTTAATGCAACGCGCCGGTAAGGTCGTCACCAAACAGCAAATCATTGACTCCTTGTCTGATAATAATGCGGACTTCAGTGACAATGCGGTAGAGGTGTATATATATCGTCTGCGTAAACGTCTAGAGGGCACTGATGTGTTGATTCAAACCGTGCGTGGCTTTGGCTATGCGCTCGAGGTCTCCTCGACGGCCACAGCCCAGTAGCCATGTCGGCCTTTCACTCCTTAAAGCAATCATTAAAAAAAGGCAGTTTGGCCAGACATCTTATGCTGCGCCTTTTCCCTCCCATTGCCTTATTAGTCTTGCTGGATTTGGGGGTGACCTGGGTCTTAACCAGTCGTATGCACCTAGAGGAATGGCTGCTGCGAGATATTTTCTGGACCATGCTATTAAGCCAACTGCTCTGGGTGGCATTATTTGGCTGGGTGTTGATTGCCGGTCTACGCTCTGGTCTAGAACAAGTGCAGCGTCTAGGGGAGGACATTGCCGCGCAGGATGCGGAGGAGTTACAGCCGCTGCAGGGAGAGGATCTACCGGCCGAACTGCGGCCTTTGGTTGGGCATTTTAATCAGTTGCTATTACGACTCGATCATAGCGTGCTGGCACAAAAGCGTTTTATTGCGCATGCGGCGCACCAGCTACGTACACCGTTAAGTGCTCTGCGCTTAGAATCCGAACTGATGTTGGCCAAAGCCTTACCGCCTGACCTCAGAGAGCAGGTAGAGCGCGTTAATCTAAGCACCGAACGCATGATTCGTTTAGGACAGCAACTGCTGGTGCTAGCCAGAGCCGATTCCGCCGCTAGCCCTAAAGATCGATTTGTGCGCTTGGATTTATGTGAATGGGCTCGTACCAGTGGTGCCGAATGGTTTTCTGCGACCAAGGCACAGCAGGTAGAGCTGGAGCTCACCGCCCCAGATCAGCCGGTGTGGATTGATGCGGATCCACTCTTGTTAGACGAGCTATTAGGGAATTTGATGGACAATGCGTTGCGTTATGCCCAAGCCAAAAAAACCATTTGCCTACGTGTGACAGCCAATCCACCGACTTTTTGTTTAGAGGACGATGGCATAGGCATAGCGTCGCAGGATGCAGAGCAGGTGTTTGAGGCCTTTTATAGAGGGGCCGATAGCCAAAGCGATGGTTCGGGATTGGGGTTGGCCATTGTACGTGAAATCGCTTTAGCCCATGGTGCCGGTTGGAATTTGGTCACGCGTCCCCAGGTGGCAGGCACACGCATCAGTATTGTGTTTCCAGGGCCTAGAATGGGTACCGGCTTACGTCGTCGCGTGCCGGTGCCTAGAACCTAATCGTCGCCAAGACGTAATTTTAGTTGGGCGGATTGGTTTCTGTCCCCGTGTCTAGGCCTTTGGATTTAGTCGGTAGATCCATATAACCGGGTTCATCTGGTGCATAATCGGCCATTTTCTGGCGCAGTTCACGTTTAATGGCGGCGCGCATCAGCAAAATAGCGGTAACGGGCGAGGTAATCACCAACAGCACGGTAATAATCAACGGATAAAAAAGCAGTTGTTTAGCACTGTAGCTGGCCACCAGAGCCGTGGCGATCAACATACAAAACACCCCTAAGGTATTACCCAATGTGGGTGCATGCATACGTGAGTAAAAGTGCTTGAGCTTGATTAAACCTAGTGTCCCCACCAAGGTGATTAAGCCGCTGCAAACCATGAGTACACTGACCAGTATAGTGAGCCAAAGCGGAAAGTCGTTCATGGTTCGATCACCTCGGCGCGTAGTAGGAACTTTGCCATGGCTGCTGAGCCCACAAAGCCAAATAGCGCGATTAATAAGGCAATATCAAAATACAGCGTAGAGCCAAAGCGCAAACCCAAAGCCAATAAGGCCATCAAGCCATTGCTGTACATGGTGTCTAGTGCCAGCACACGATCTGCCGCGGTGGGGCCGGTGAGTAAACGGTAGGCAGAAATGCCCATGCCTAGGGTGTAGCAAAGTAGGGCAAATAAACTAGCCCAATAAATTAGTCCATTCATCAAGATGTTGCGCGAGATACCCCGTCCTTTAGGTCGGGGAGGGATAGCGCGTTGGCGGGAGCCAACCTTTGTTCTCGCTTCTCCATAATTAATAGCTATCCGATCTATGTGAAGTAAAGGGAATCAATCCATGCACCCTTGCTCGTCCTCGCGCCAACAGCAGTCGGGCTCGCTTTTCAGAGCACGGCATGAGCGGCGCTTGATGTCTATCCACTACAAAAACAGCCATGGCTATTTTCTCCAAATAATTGCCCTTAC
>DUNB01000147.1 GCA_012839585.1 Alcaligenaceae bacterium
AGCCCATGGATACAGTCGGAAACTGCCAAAAATCAGGCATCAACTTGGGGTGGGGATAGGACGACAAACCTTTACCATCCACCTCTTGGCGGAAATTATCGAGCTGCTCTTCATCCAAACGCCCTTCTAGATAGGCGCGAGCATACATACCAGGAGAGGTGTGACCTTGGAAATACACCAAGTCACCGCCCTGCTCCTCGTTATCGGCTTTCCAAAAGTGATTTTGACCACATTCGATCATGGTAGCTAAGGAGGCAAAGGAAGCAATGTGACCACCTAAACCACCTCCATCTTCTGGAGTCTCTCGGTTGGCTTTTACCACCATTGCCATCGCGTTCCATCGAATGTAGGAGCGAATGCGCTCTTCAAGAACCGGATCCCCAGGGTATTTGGGCTCTAAACCCACTGGAATGGTATTAACGTAAGCGGTATGAGGAGAATAAGGGATACGCGAACCGGAGCGTCGTGCTACATCGGTTAAACGCTCAATAAGATAATGCGCACGAGCTGGGCCTTCGCGGTCCAATACAGCTTCTAGCGCCTCTAGCCATTCTTTTGTTTCTAAGGCTTCGTCGTTATCTAAATCGACCGAGTTTTTTGCTTGATCAAGAGAGGACATAGGACGTGTCTCCAGTGAGTGAATATGAAGTCCGCTCTGACAAGTTTGTGCAGGATGCTCGAATATCAAAGGTTGTCAGAAAGCACGAACCGCAAACACAATTGGCCATTCATTGGCTTATGTTTCGTCTATTCTATGTAAGAAAAAGAAAAGGCTCAAGCAAATTTCCATTTTGTGATAACAGTTTTCATAATGTGGAATAAGCACATAGCACAGGAACTTTAATCCCGCTTACAATACGCGCTGGGCTTCATATCTATAGTGTTATGGCGAATTACTCTAAAAAGTCTCTTATCCCGACCACCTTCTATGAGCAGGCACGTCAAAGTCGTCGTGGGGTCTATTGGTTAACCCCGGTTATTGTGCTGGTGTTATATCTTTGCGTTATGGGCGTTTTTTTCTGGTTACAACGTCTGCAAAACGACAGCGTGATGTTCATCACCATTGATCAGGAAATACGCCAGCAACGCTTAATGTTGATCGTCATTGCGTTGTCTTTGGTGATTGTGCTGAGCCTATTAGCCTTATGGCGATATACCCGTTTTAGGTCACATGCCGAGGCCGCGCTGATTGCTGAAACCGGTTTTAGACGCGCCATGGAAAACTCCATGTCTACCGGTATGCGTGTTTTTGATATGTATGGTCGCATAGCTTATGTAAACCCAGCTTTTTGTCGCATGATAGGCTGGAATGAAGCCGATTTAATTGGTCGCACTGCCCCCTTTCCCTATTGGCTACCCGGTCGTCATCAACAGCATCAAGACATCCTAGATCTGTTAATGTCAGGTCGCACCCCTAGCTCGGGCCTAGAGGTTGAGGCACAACGCCGGGACGGCTCTCGTTTTACCGCCCGCATGTATGTGTCTCCTCTACGCGATCCAAACGGTGATCAAATCGGCTGGATGACCTCCATGACCGACATCACCGAGCCCAAACGTATCCGCGAGGCCTTGACTGCGGCACACGAACGCTTTATGACCGTCCTCGAAGGCCTAGACGATGCCATTTCCGTGGTCGCCGATACCCCCGAAGGCCTAGAGCTTTTATTTGCTAACCGCACTTATAGACGTATTTTTGGTGCGCAGCCCAATGGACACTCTGAATTAATGGGAGGCCGTTTAGGGCGTTTTACAGATGAAACCGTAGAGACATTTTCTCTGTCAGCACAACGCTGGTTCGAGGTGCACCATCGCATGCTAGCCTGGACTGATGGTCGACGTGTTCGACTACAAGTTGCCCGAGATATTACAGAACGCCGTACCCACGAAGAAGCCTCCCGAGTACAACAAGAAAAAATTCAACTTACTAGCCGTTTAACAACGATGGGTGAAATGGCCTCCTCTCTGGCTCACGAGCTTAATCAGCCCCTAACTGCGATTAGCAACTACAGTATGGGCGCAGTGGCTATGGTAAAATCAGGTCGTTACAACCCAGATTCCTTGGTCGAGGCGCTAGAAAAAGCCGCTTCCCAAGCAGAACGCGCTGGAAAAATCATCAGCCGCATTCGTGAGTTTGTGAAGCGCAGTGAGCCGCGCCGTCAGCAAGTTCCATTAATGGGGATATTAGACAACGCCGTCGCTTTTGCAGACATCGATGCTCGCAAGCGTCAGATCAGTATAGAGTTGAGCCTTCCCACCCCTGTTCCCGATGTGCTCGCCGACCCCATTTTAATTGAACAAGTTTTACTAAACTTACTCAAAAATGGGGTAGAAGCCATGGAAAACAGTGACTATCCTATATTGCATGTGTATGTGACGCCCCAGGAAGGCAATCTATTAGAAATAGCCGTCGTAGACCGAGGCTATGGCCTTAAAGATCCAGAGCGTCTCTTTGAGCCTTTTTACAGTACAAAAAACGAAGGTTTAGGCATGGGGCTCAATATTTGTCGCACGATCATCGAGTCACATCATGGTCGCCTCTGGGCGGAGGATAACCCAGAGGGCGGCACCATATTTCGCTTTACTTTGCCCTGCGCAAAACCAACAGGTAGCAGTAAACAAATAACTCATTCCGAGGAGATTTAAGCATGAGTAGTACCCAGATTCCTTGCACTATCTTTATTGTGGACGACGACGAGGCGGTACGCGATTCCTTACGTTGGCTCCTAGAGGCTAATGGTTATCGTGTCAAATGCTTTGCCGCAGCTGAAGAGTTTTTACAGCACTACGACCCAGAGGTAGTGGGGGTACTGATTGTAGACGTACGTATGCCCGGCATGAGTGGTCTAGAACTCCAAGAAGCCCTGATCTCACGTAAGGCGACTATCCCCATGGTATTTATCACCGGTCACGGCGATGTGCCCATGGCTGTGTCCACGATGAAAAAAGGTGCTGTGGATTTCCTAGAAAAACCCTTTAACGAGGCCGACTTGCGCGCCATTGTGGCTCGCATGATTGACCAGGCCGTAGAGCTGGCTTCGCAGGCTGCACAACAGCGCAGCCACGAAGAGGTCCTCTCTCGCCTAACTGCCCGAGAACAGCAGGTGCTAGAACGCATCGTGGCGGGCCGCCTTAACAAACAAATCGCCGGTGACCTAAATATCAGCATCAAAACGGTAGAAGCTCACCGTGCCAACATTATGGAAAAACTAGAGGTCACCACGGTGGCTGACCTCATGAAAATTGCCTTAGCCAAATCCGGAGAAAACTAATATGAGTTCCAGCAGTGCGCACGCCATTGACGGCAAAGCCCTAGCCCAACGAGTTCGCGCTCAAGTC
>DUNB01000015.1 GCA_012839585.1 Alcaligenaceae bacterium
CATTGACAATCACAGTCGGTTTAACCGCCTACACCGCCGTGGATAAGGCCGAGTCTGATCAGGCCACGGCGCATCGCATAAATGCCGAGGCGGTCGAGACCCTGGGGCATTTTGCCTATCAACACAACGCGTTGGTCGTGCATTATTCCACCGATTACGTGTTTGATGGTCAGCAAACCACCCCCTACACCGAAAAAGACGACACCAATCCGCAAAACATCTATGGCCAAACCAAGCGTGATGGCGAGATCGCCTTACAACACAGTGGGTGTGAGCAGTTAATTTTTAGAACCAGCTGGGTGTTTGCCGGTCATGGCAATAACTTTTTGCGCACCATGATGCGTTTGGCCATGCAGCGTGAACAGCTGACAGTGGTCGATGACCAGTTTGGTGCCCCCACCTCTGCCGAATTGATTGCAGATATAACGGCGCTTTCCATTTGGGCGCATCAACATGATCAGCTACCTTCAGGTCTGTACCATTTAGCTGCCTCCGGGCAAACCAGCTGGCATGGTTTTGCGCGCTATATCGTGCAACAAATGGTTGCCAATGGGATGAACCCCACCGTCACTCCGGAACAGGTGTTAGCCATCCCCTCTAAAGACTACCCCACACCGGCCACACGCCCGGCTTTTTCGCATTTGGACTGTAGTCTTTTACAAGAAAAGCTGGATGTGCGTCTGCCGCATTGGCAAACCCATGTGCGCCGTGCTGTGGCACAATTAGCCAAATTCGCCCAGATTTAACTATCTACTAACCAAGAGAAAAACAATGAGTCATAAAGGGATTATTTTAGCGGGGGGTTCGGGCACACGTTTACACCCTGCCACCCTAGCTATCAGCAAACAGTTACTGCCGGTTTACGATAAACCGATGATTTACTACCCGTTGTCCACACTAATGTTAGGTGGCATACGCGATATTTTAATTATTTCCACCCCCCAAGACACACCGCGCTTTGAACAATTATTAGGCGATGGTTCGCAATGGGGTCTGAATTTATCGTATGCGGTGCAACCTAGCCCAGATGGTTTGGCCCAGGCCTATACCATTGGCGCGGATTTTGTGGGTAACAACCCATCCGCCTTGGTTTTGGGCGACAACATTTTCTACGGTCACGATCTGCACAAACTGTTGGACAACGCCTGTTTACGCCCCCAGGGTGCGACGGTGTTTGCCTACCATGTGCACGATCCCGAGCGCTATGGTGTCGCGGAGTTCAATAGCGAAGGCAAGGTGCTATCCCTAGAGGAAAAACCGGCTCAGCCCAAGTCCAATTACGCTGTCACAGGTCTGTATTTTTACGATAACCAAGCCGTTGATTTGGTGCGTGATCTTAAACCCTCCGCACGTGGCGAACTCGAAATCACGGATCTCAACAAATTGTATTTAGAGCAAAATCAACTAAACGTTGAGATCATGGGTCGTGGTTATGCCTGGTTAGATACCGGTACCCATGATTCGCTATTAGATGCCAGTCAGTTTATTGCCACGATTGAAAGCCGCCAAGGTCTAAAGGTGGCCTGTCCAGAGGAAATCGCCTTTAGGCAGGGTTGGATTGATGCCGAGCAATTAAATCGTTTAGCGACCCCGTTGGCTAAAAATGGCTATGGTCAATATTTACTAGGTTTACTTAAATGATCGCTACCCCATTATGTATCCCAGAGGTAGTCTTAATTGAGCCCAAGGTGTTTGGTGATGAGCGCGGGTTCTTTTTCGAGAGCTTCAATCATCGTCAATTCGAGCAAGCCATTGGTCGTTCCGTCGAGTTTGTCCAAGACAACCACTCTAAGTCCATCAAACACGTTCTACGCGGTTTGCATTTTCAGACGCAACAGCCGCAGGGCAAGCTAGTGCGTGTGGTTCAAGGTGACGTCTTTGATGTGGCGGTGGATTTACGCCGCGATTCCCCTACCTTTGGTCAATGGGCTGGGGCGCATTTATCCGCAGAAAACAAACACCAGCTTTGGGTGCCCGAGGGCTTTGCGCATGGTTTTGTGGTGCTCTCTGACACCGCCGAATTCCTGTACAAAACCACGGACTACTACGCCCCACAATTCGAGGCTGCGATTCGCTGGGATGATCCAGATATTGGCATCGAATGGCCTTTCGAGGGCGAGCCTATTTTGTCAGCCAAAGACGCGGCGGCGATGTCATTTAAGGACTATGCGGCATCGTTGAAATAGACGCTGATAAAAAAACGCCCTTTGAAGGGCGTTTTTTATTGATGCCGATAGTAATAACTCAAAGATCAATGGCTTCTTGGCTAAAAAATAGCTGCGTAGTTTCATCGATGAGGCGTCCATCTAAACCATCTGCCACTGCGGCGAGTTTGAGGCGTGCCATCACGTATTCAAGGCGTGTTTGGGTTAAATCCAACTGAGCTTGATATAGGCGCTCTTGGGCATCCAAAATATCACGAATACCGTGCGTGCCGCCTTGATAGCCGCGCTCAGAGGCGGTCACGGCTAATTGGCTGGATTCTACGGCGCGCTGTAAGGCCTTAATATGCTCGGCGCCACTGACCACCCCCTGATACTGTTTGGTCACCTCTACCGCGATTTCCTCGCGTGCGGCGTCCATCAGATGTTGGCTACGATCCCGATTATGTTGTGCCTGCTGTACCCGTGCGTGGGTTTCTCCGCCGGAAAAGATCGGCACATTCACCTGATAACCCAGCGAACGGGTGGAGTTCTTTTCATCTCGGCTGGAAATGGATTCGCCCTCGGTTTTACGCAGGTTCGCCACCAGCGTTAGAGATGGCAAATGACCACTAAAGGCGCGTTGTATTTCTAGCGCATTAACGCGTAGGTCTTGGGCAGCGGCACGAATCTGCGCATTGCGCTGCATGGCCAAAGCCATCCAAGCTTGTAAATCGGCGGGCTCTATCGCCACGGGTTGAATTTGTGGGCGCAGGGGATAGATCTGCTGTGGGTCCAAGCCCGTCATTTCTTGTAGTTCGCGTCTGGCCACCACTAAACTGTCTTTGGCCACCAACCAACGGGCATTAGCCATATCCCGTCGGGACTGGGCCTCGTGTACCGCGGTGATGGTGCCCTCGCCCAGATCAAAGTAACGCTGCGCAATGCGGATGTGCTTGTCCGCTGATTGCAAATGATTGTGCGCCAGCAGCACGTTTTGCTGGGTCAGCAACACCTGAAAATAGCGGTTGATTAAGCGTTCTGAAATCTCGTTAGCTTGGGTATCAAAGACCGCTAAGGCATGGTCGGCTTTAGCATGGCCTTGACGGAAGGCGGTGATTTTTTCCCAGTCAAACACCGTTTGCTGCAAAGAGAGCTCGCTGGTCTTTGAGGTATAAGACAGGTCCTGACGAATCATGTCGCCGCGCGCGTTGGGGGTGTCTAAATCCCCCCGCATACGGCTACGCCCCAAGGAACCACTGATCTGGGGCAAGAGCCCGGCACGGCCAATGGCTCGTTCGGATTGCCCCGCTTCACGTTCAGCCTTGGCCGCTAACAAGTTAGGATCTTGTTGGCGGGCCGCCTGCCACGCCGTAAAGAGGCTGATGGGATTGGCCTGCGCCAACGGCGTCCCTAACATCATCAAGAGTAAGAGTTGGATCGCAGTACGCCGCATGGCTTTTCCTTTATTCTTCGGTAAACGATTTATCAAGACGATCTTTAAACGGTTTAATGATGTAGCTTAATAAGGTGCGTTCGCCGGTTTTAATCAACACTGCCGCCGGCATACCTGGGCGAATTTGATTAAAACGCAGTTTTTCCATGCCCTCATCCGTGACCGCCACCTGAGCTAAATAATACGGCTGTCCGGTTTTTTCGTCGACCAAACGGTCTGCAGAAACGGTTAAGACCTCGCCAGGGATATTAGGCGTGCGGGCGTGGTTAAAGGCCGGAAAGGTGATGTCTACGGGTAGACCAACGTCTAAGCGGTCAACGCTTTGTACCGGCACATGGGCCTGAATAATAAAGCGTTCGTCTTTGGGGATCACCTCCATCAGCTGTGTGCCTGGACCAATCACCCCACCTTCGGTGTGTACGGTGACATTTTGCACATAGCCGGAAATGGGCGCACGGATTTCCGTTTCACGCACGGTGTAATTCAGCGCCTCTAGGCGCTCCCACTGCGCGGTGGCCTCTTTTTGGATTTCAGAGAGCATCGACTGCACTTCGCTTTGGAATTCTTGTTCGCGCTGCAAAATACGCAGTTTTAGTTCTGCAATTTGATTACGCGCCCGTCCTGCCTCGACCAAATCATTAGACAACGCGGCTTGGAGCTGTGCCCCCTCGCGTTCGAGTTCCAGCATACGGTTACGCGGCACATAGCCGTCTTTGGCTAGGTCTCGGATGCCCACCAGTTGTTTTTGAATAAAGCCAACTTGTGAGCGACGGTTTTTTTGTACTTGTTCTAGTCCGGTGAGCTGTTGTTCAGCACCACGCAGGTTTTCTTTGAGGATTTCAATTTCACCATTGAGGGCTTTGCGGCGGGTGTCAAACAGTTGTTCTTGAATCCGTTTGGCCTCTAAAAAGCGGGGATCCTGACCAAACGCCCCCAACAATTCGGGCGCATATTGAATCTGTTCGGCGCCATCCCGTTCGGCTACTAAGCGTGCCTCGGTGGTTTTGGCCATGATGTACTGGGTGCTGACCACGGATTGTTCGGCCACGGCACGGGTGCGGTTCAGCTGCACCAACGGTTGTCCTACCTCTACATAATCACCCTCGCGCACTAAAATCTGTTCGATGGTACCGCCCTCTAGGTGCTGCACCACTTTGCGGTGTCCGTACACCTCGACCTGCGCTTCGGCGGTAATCCCACCGTCTAAGGGCGCAAAGGCCGCCCACAACACAAAACCACCAAACCCTACCCATAAGACGAACAAACCCACGCGCAACGGCGAGCGTAGGTTCGTGTCCACGGCATCGACTTCCTCTGGAATCTCGGGGGTAGCCAATTTACTTTTTAACCATTTCAACATATCTATACCCTTGAGATCAGTTCAACGCGTTTGGATTGGATTTTTTTACCGCAGGGGCTTGTTGTTGCTGTAAGGCCGTCAATACCTGTTGACGGGGACCGTACATGGCAACACTGCCTTCGCGCATCACCAGCAATTTATCCACCACTTGCAAAATATTCATGCGGTGGGTGATGAGAAACACCGTGGTGCCGCGTTGTTTTAAATCATTGATGGCCGCTACCAAGGCGCGTTCGCCCACATCATCGA
>DUNB01000148.1 GCA_012839585.1 Alcaligenaceae bacterium
CGTGACGAAACTCTCCGCTGCGGACTGGGCCGAAGCCAATAAGCAAACTCGCCTTGCAGAACAACTACGCCAGGTCGAGGCCCGTTATCAACAGCAACGCGTACAAACCCAAGGAAAGATGGGCGTGTTTTCTATAGAGGAGGTCGCCGAGCAAGAGCCCGCACCTAGTAGTACCGCAGAGCGCCCTGCAGGCTCTTCAACGGGGACGTCGCAATATTTTGATTTAAAGCGTTTTGATGAGCCGGTAAATCCTTAAGGGTTGGCGCTAAAAAATGGCTTAGTGGTGCTGATATCTGGGCTACTTTGCTGTAGAGGCTGAGCTAGCTAGTCCTTTTGCAGTACACGCACATAAAAAATATCCCGCTACCTTATTTGGAGCGGGATATTTTTTTAGATCAAAAGCCAGCGCGAATTAGACATCGATACGTTTAGTGGTTTCTGCATCAAACCAGTGCAAACGGTAGTCCTCGTTTAGGCCCACTTGGATGGTTTCGCCCACATGCAGTGGGTTGTCGCGAGTCAATTCCGTCGGTGTGCGCACAACGACGGTATGATCCCCATTGCGACCATGAATGAGTTGCTCGGAGCCGAGAATCTCGATCATTTCAATTTCCACCGGAATACCATCGGTATGTAAGGCGGCGTGCTCAGGACGCAAACCTAAGATCAGCTTTTTGCCGTAAAGCGCAGCCGGAACCAAACGAGCGGGTAGATGCAAGGCCATCTCTCTGTCGTTATAGACCACGCCTTGGTTATCAATGCGTACGGGCACTAGGTTCATGGGCGGAGAGCCAATAAAGCTAGCCACAAAGGTAGAGGCGGGCTTTTCGAAAACCTCCATGGGGGTGCCGATCTGTTCCGCAATGCCTTTGTTCATCACAATCATGCGCTGCGCCAGAGTCATGGCTTCGACCTGATCGTGCGTGACGTACAAACTCGTGGTTTTAAGACGCTGGTGCAAGCGTTGGATTTCCAAGCGCATCTGCACGCGCAGTTTGGCGTCCAAGTTAGACAGGGGTTCATCAAATAAGAACACTTTAGGCTCGCGCACAATGGCTCGGCCCATGGCCACGCGTTGGCGTTGACCACCGGACAGTTGACGGGGGCGACGATCGAGCAAATGGCTGAGTTCTAGAATTTGAGCGGCCACATTGACGCGTTCACGGATTTCCGCCTTGCTGTGCTTACGGATTTTCAAACCATAGGCCATGTTGTCGTAGACACTCATGTGTGGGTACAGCGCATAGTTTTGGAAAACCATGGCGATATCGCGTTCGGCGGGCTCAAGGTTATTGACCACCTTGCCATCAATATCAATAGTGCCGCCAGTGATGCTTTCTAGCCCAGCCACCATACGCATTAGCGTGGATTTACCGCAACCAGACGGACCGACGATGACCACAAACTCGCCATCTTTGACATCCATGCTGATGCCGTGAATGACTTCGATATTGCCTGGATAGACTTTGGTTACGTTGTTAAAAGTTAAACTTGCCATAATGAGTAATTCCTGGATAGGGCCTTATTTTTCTGAGTCAACCAGACCTTTTACGAACCATTTTTGCATTAGCATCACCACCAACGCAGGTGGGATCATAGCAAGCATGGCTGTGGCCATCACAATGTTCCATTGGGTGACGCTATCACCGCCTGAGATCAGACGTTTAATACCAATCACAATGGGATACATGTTTTCTTCGGTAGAGATAATGAGCGGCCAGAGGTATTGGTTCCAGCCATAAATGAACTGAATCACAAAGAGTGCCGCAATACTGGTTTTGGAGAGCGGTAACAAGACGTCTTTGAAAAAACGCATGGGACCGGCGCCATCGATACGGGCTGCCTCGACCAATTCATCAGGGATAGTTAGATAGAACTGTCTGAATAAAAAGGTAGCTGTGGCTGATGCAATCAAAGGCAGGGTCAAACCAGCATAGCTGTTTAACATGCCCAAATCGGCCACCACTTTAAAGGTGGGCGCAATACGCACTTCGACCGGTAGCATGAGGGTGACAAAAATCATCCAGAAAAACACCATGCGTAGCGGAAAGCGGAAATACACCACTGCAAAAGCGGACAGCATGGAGATGGCGATTTTACCTACAGCAATCACAAGCGCCATGACAGTGCTAACCCACAGCATGCGAGCCACAGGCGGCGCATTGGTGCCGGGTTCACCGAATAGAGCGTGTTTATAGTTTTCCCAAAAGTGCTCGCCAGGAAGCAAAGACATGGGGGCTTGGGCGACCTCGATGGCCGTTTGCGTTGAGGCCACAAAGGCGATGTAGAGCGGAAAAGCAATGACTGCTACACCCAAGATCAAAATAAAATGACTAAAAAAGTCTAATAGGGGACGTCGTTCAATCATGATAGGACCTAATAGTTAACACGACGGTCGATGTAACGGAACTGAACCACGGTCAGGGCAATCACGATCATCATTAAAATGACGGATTGTGCCGCAGAAGCACCTAAATCTAGACCACGGAAACCAACGTTGTAGACCTTGTACACCAAGATAGAAGTGCTTTCGCCAGGTCCCCCTTGGGTCATGACGTCAATGATGGCAAAGGTATCAAAGAAGGCGTAAATCACGTTTACGACTAAAAGGAAAAACGTGGTGGGTGATAGCAATGGAAAGACAATGGACCAGAAACGACGCATTGGACCTGCGCCATCAATGGCAGCCGCCTCAATCAAGGAACGAGGAATGGCTTGTAGACCGGCCAGGAAAAACAAAAAGTTGTAGGAGATTTGTTTCCAAATAGAAGACATGACCACCAAGAGCATGGCGTCATCCGCATCTAAGCGTGGGTTCCATGCAATGCCCATCTCAAAGAGAAACACGGCAATAATGCCCACGGAGGGTGAGAACATGAAGAGCCATAAAACCCCTGCTACCGCCGCTGCGACAGCATAAGGCCAAATGAGCATGGTTTTATAAAAGGCCGCAGCACGGACTACCCGATTGGCTAATACAGCTAAAAGTAAAGAAATCGCTAAACCAGCCACCGCGACGAGTAAGGAAAACTTGGCAGTGATTTTAAATGAGTTTAGATAAGCGGACTGAGAAAACAGTTCTCTAAAATTATCTAAACCCACAAAGGTAGAGCTCAGACCAAATGGGTCTTCTAAGTGAAACGATTGCCATACTGCTTGACCAGCCGGTAGAAAGAAAAAGATCACCGTAATGGCCAGTTGAGGCGCAAGCAGTAGATAAGGCAGCGTTTTATGATTAAAAACGACGCGCTTTTCCATAGGTGGAGTTCATGTAAAAATGGGTGGAAACCAAATAGGCCCACCTCAGGGTAAATAAAAAGACAAACCGGAACAGAGTGATGCAGCTCTGTTCCGGTATGGATTGTAGACTAAGCGAAGAGCTATGTGCTTATTTTACACTTTTCTCGAAACGCTCTAGTAGTTCATTACCACGAGTGACCATGGTTTTTAGACCTTCCTCGGGGCTAACTTGACCGGAGAAGATTTTTTCCATTTCGCCGTCTTCGATGTCACGAATTTGTGGCAAGTAACCCAAGCGGATACCACGTGAGTTGTCTGTGGTGTCGGCGTCTAGCTGTTTGACTGCCACGTCAGCACCAATGTTTTTCTCGTAGAAGCCAGAGGCTTTGGTGGCTTCGTAACCGGCTGTGGTCACAGGAACGTAACCGGTGGCTTGGTGCCATGCCGCGGATTGCTCTGGGCTAGAGATGAATTTAAAGAACTTGGTGACGCCTTTGTACACCTCGTCCGATTTGTTGGCAAAGACCCAAAGGGAGGCGCCACCAATAATGGAGTTTTGTGGTGCGTTAGGCACATCGTCGTAGTAAGGCAAAGAGGTGGTGCCAAACTCAAACTGACCGGTTTTGATGATGTTAGCGCGGTTACCGCTGGAGCCAGTAAACATACCGCATTTGCCAGCAGTAAAGAGGGCGTTAGAGGTATCACCACGACCGCCGTAAGTGAAGGTGCCTGCTTTGGCCATATCACTTAGGAATGTCAGGTGTTTAACGAATAGGGGTTTGTTGGTTTCTAGACGTGCGCCTAGACCGCCAAAACCGTTGTTCTCGCTAGCGAAGGGAACGTTATGCCAAGCGGCAAAGTTTTCAAGTAAAATCCAAGAAGGCCAAGAGGTGGTATAACCACACTCGTAACCTGCATCACGAACTTTTTTCGCGGCTGCTGCGACATCATTCCAGGTTTTGGGTGGGTTCTCTGGATCCAAGCCGGCTTTTTTGAAGGCGTCCTTGTTGTAGTACAACACGGC
>DUNB01000149.1 GCA_012839585.1 Alcaligenaceae bacterium
AGCCCAACGAGTTCGCGCTCAAGTCGCCGAACGTGTTCAAAAGCTAAAAGAGCAAGGCATCACGCCTGGCCTAACCGTAGTGCTCGTGGGCGAAGACCCAGCATCTCAAGTTTATGTGCGCAACAAGGCTTTAGCCTGTGAGCAAGCCGGTATGAATTCCGATGTGATTCGTCTACCCGCCCAGACCACACAAGCCGAACTGCTCGACCTCATCGAAAAGCTCAACAACGATGCGGCCGTGCACGGGATTTTAGTACAACTGCCCTTGCCAGCACATCTTGACGAGCACGCCGTCATCGAGGCCATCGCTGCCACCAAAGACGTGGATGGCTTTCATATCAGCAATGCCGGCTTGTTATTAACCGGCAAACCCTTATTTCGTCCCTGTACACCTTACGGCGTGATGAAAATGCTTGAAGACGAAGGCGTTAATTTACGTGGCGCCGAGGCCGTTGTGGTTGGTGCTAGCAACATTGTGGGCAAGCCCATGGCACTGATGCTACAAGCCGAGGGTGCCACCGTCACTATCTGTAATAGCAAAACCAAAGACCTAGCCGCCCACACCCGTCGCGCGGATGTACTTGTGGTTGCGGTAGGTCGTCCCAATATGATTACAGGAGACATGATTAAACCCTGTGCTGTAGTGATCGACGTGGGTATTAATCGTCTTGATAACGGTAAATTAGTCGGCGATGTGGATTATGAATCAGCCCAGGCCGTTGCCAGTGCTATCACACCGGTTCCCGGTGGTGTGGGTCCTATGACCATTGCGATGTTACTCGTGAACACCACTGAAGCCGCTGAACGCTGCTTATAAATTCCAACCAAAGAGAGTTACTTTATGTCCAACCCCTTGTTAGTACCTATTAACCAACTGATTGATTATGCTCAAATTAAGGCCGAGCACATCGTGCCCGCCATCGAGCACTTGTTAGCACAAGCCAAAGAGGCTGTAAATCAAGTCAATGATCAACCAGTGGCGACGTGGGACAACACGGTTACCGCGCTTAATAACGCCACCGAACAACTCTGGCGTGCTTGGACGGTGGTTGGGCATATTAACGCGGTAATCAACAGCCCCGCCCTACGCGAAGCCAAAACCACATGCTTACCTCAAATTACAGAGTTCTCCACCTGGTTAGGGCAAAACGAGGGGCTGTATAAAAAATACAAACAGCTGTCGGAGTCCGCTGAGTCGGCCTCGTTTAATGCAGAACAAAAGCGTGCCATCGAACTGGCCTTACGTGACTTCCGTTTAGGCGGGGTAGAGCTACAAGGTCAAGCCCGCACGCGCTTTGGCGAAATTTCAGAGCAACAAGCCGTTGCTTCCCAGCGCTTTTCAGAAAATGTGCTCGACAGCATGGATCAGTGGGCCCTCTATATCACCGACGAAAGTCAATTGGATGGGATTCCCGCCGATGCCAAAGCCGCCTTTGCCGAAGCCGCTAAGGCCGACGATAAAACGGGTTGGAAAATCACCCTCAAAATGCCTAGCTATCTGCCGGTGATGCAATACGCAACCAACCGCGATTTACGCCAGACCGTTTACAAAGCCTACGCCACCATTGCTTCTGACCAAGCCGGAAAACCCGATCTGGATAACTCAGAGGTCATCGAGCAATTACTGCGTCTACGCGCTGAAGAGTCCGATTTACTCGGCTTTCAAACCTTTGCAGACCTGCGTCTAGAAACCCGTATGGCCGATCATGCCGACCAGGTGATTCACTTTATACGCGATTTAGCACAACGCGCTCTGCCCTTTGCGCGCCAAGATTTAGCACAACTGAAAGCCTACGCAGCCGAACTGGGTTTGTCGGACTTCCAACCGTGGGATGCCGCCTTTGTCTCCGAAAAACTGCGCGAATCACAATACGCTTACTCAGAGGACGAGGTCAAACAGTACTTTACCGAACCTCAGGTACTGCAAGGTCTGTTTGATGTGGCTCAACGCTTATTTGGCGTCCAATTTAAGGCAGCAGACCATTCGGTCTGGCACCCCGATGTGAAAGCCTTTGATGTGATCAACGATCAACAACAACTCATCGGCTATCTTTACATTGACCTCTACGCCCGTGCAGGCAAACAAGGGGGCGCTTGGGTCAACAGCGAACGCAGTCGCCGTCGCACCGCTGACGGTCTGCAGCTGCCCGTCACCTATTTAGTTTGTAACTTTAGCTCCCCCCAAGACGGTAAACCCGCCCTACTGACTCACGATGATGTGATCACGCTTTTCCACGAAAGCGGTCATGCCTTACATAATTTGCTCTCTACCGTTGATGAGCCCGATGTATCGGCTTTTGCTGCGGTGGAGTGGGATGCCATCGAACTACCCTCACAATTTATGGAAAACTTCTGCTGGGAGTTTCCTGTGATCCAGAAAATGTCCTCGCATGTGGACAATGGCGACAGCTTGCCTTTGGCGTTGTACCAAAAAATGCTGGCAGCTAAAAACTTCCAGAGCGGCATGCAAATGGTGCGCCAACTGGAGTTTTCCTTGTTTGATATGCTCATCCACCATCAATCACAAGGCCTCACCATCCAGCAGGTTCTCGACAACCTCGACCAGGTTCGTGCCGAGGTTGCAGTGATCATCCCGCCGAGCTGGCATCGCTTCCCCCATGCTTTCTCGCATTTGTTTGCAGGGGGCTATGGGGCCGGTTATTACAGCTACAAATGGGCCGAGGTCCTGTCAGCCGATGCTTATGCTGCCTTTGAGGAAAATGCCGTCACCCTCGCCGATGGTAGTCGAGACACCTTGCATGCTTCCACCGGCCTGCGCTTTCGTGACGAGGTCCTTGCCGTGGGTGGTATACGCCCTGCTGCTGACAGTTTTAAAGCTTTCCGTGGTCGTGAGCCCTCTGCCGACGCCTTATTGCGTCACAGCGGCCTAAGCACTACCGAAGCCGCTTAAATTAATATCATGATGCAAGCCCTACATCTTACTTACTTAAAATGGCTAACGGCCTTATGCTGCTTTGTGTTTTCCGCAGCG
>DUNB01000156.1 GCA_012839585.1 Alcaligenaceae bacterium
CCTGGGCGCATTTTGCTGGCACAGAGGCAGAGCGTATGCTGCGTAGAAACCCGCCGGCCAGTTTAATTACCATGATGTTTGGTCCTCAGCATGGCTTAGCATACCAAGCCGCGTTGGCGGCTCAAGGTGCGCAGATTCATGCTCAGACGGGAGGGGTATTTGAACGGGCTTTTAAAGCCCATGATGCGTTTACCTTGGGTGTGTTGCAGCCCGTTAGTCAGGCCATCTACACCCAGTTACCGCAATGGCGAGAACAGGTGATTCGTCAGGTATTGCAAGACAATTACCCCGAACTGAATTTTAATCCAGTAAACCCAGATATTCAGTTGAGTATAGAGGCAGACAGCTGGACAGAACAGCTGGTTTGGCAGGCATCGGAAAGTCTGACTCCTTGGTTGCATCAGTTGGTCAAGCACTATGCTTTTTTAAGCGAACGTAAGCACACGGCTCGCAATATGTGGGTGGTGGATCCACGTTGCCCTCATAAACGCCATGAACTGCGTCGTCGCGGTCAGACCTTGTTAGATAACCAGGGGCAATGGCGTGCGGAGGACACGCAGTCCTACCATGCACTGCGCTCTAATCGTTGGATAGGTTGCTATTTTCGTGAGTATCCCATGGGCTGGGCCTGGATTCCCAGTCAAAAAAATCAGCGACCTGCAGGTGGCTTTGTCGAGGATCCACCTAGGGATTTTTCTCAACAGGATTTTTGGCGCTGGGTTCAAGAAAAAACCAATTGGAATATTTTTAGCGGCTCAGGAAATCCGTTGGCGAACTCGTGGGCAAAAGCCGATCAAGTGCAGTGGCAAGGCCATGGGTTGGGGGCTTATTTAAATACTACAAAACCCAAAACAGTGATCGGATTTAAGACGGCGCTACGCCTGCCGGGACCAAAAGGGCAGTTGCTGCATAGTACCAGCGAGGCAGAGAGCTATTTTGTACGGCCCACTGAACGCAGTGACAAAAAAGAGGAACTCAATAATCTGTTTCATCCTTTTTGGCAGGCACGCTTACAGCACAGCGAATGGCGCCAACGCCTGCAGTCCTTAGGAGGAGCCTTCTAATGTCACGTCAACAAGGGCAAGCCATGTTTGAAATGCTTATTGTGAGCGCCGCCATCATGGTGCTGTTGTTTGGTTTGATTTGGTTGCAGCGTTGGCAACAAATAAAAGTGCAAACCCAGCATCATGCTGCCTTACAGGCGTTTAGATTTAGCCAAAGTTTCGAACTAGGATCGAATCAGAACCTGAGCCCTGAGTACATGGCGGGGTTATACAGTGCCATACCACATCAACAGCACAGCCAGTCTACGAATCTAGGAGTGATGCCGCATCAAGCCAGCTTGTTGAACGCCGCTCAGCAAGAAGGGGTACTGGGTGGCTCTGCTCGCTGGCGTTTTGAAAGTCGAGCCATGGCCGCTGGAGTAGATCAGCTGGCGGCCTGGCAAAATAGCTCATTTTCTGTTTTACCTGAAATGCAGGTGCAAAGTCAGACCAGCATCTGGGTAGGGGCTGGACATGCCTTAAGCGATGCACAGATGACACAACGCCTACAAGGCAGCCGTTCATTATGGCGCCATGCTAGCGGCGCCTCACAGGCTTCTATGGGGTTGTTGACGCCGTTGTTGCAGCCGGTTGAGTTGGGGTGGGGGCGTCCGGCCCCGACTACCAACTGGTTACAGCCTTGGCAGGAATCGGTGCCGGGTATGCCTTGAGTCAAGGAGACACATCATGCGATGGCTAGCTTTTCTATTCTTCAGTTGTTTTAGTTTCCCTGCTTGGCCGCAACTGTTGCCGGTATTTCATGACTTGCCGGTGCAGTGGTTGGCCATTGAGCAGTGGCATTGGCAGGGTCAGCCTGTAGCCAGTCAGCGTTTTAAAAGCCAACACGCTGTGGTAGAGGTGGCGCAGCAAATACAACAGCGGCTCGAGGCCGATCTTTTGATACAGCGCTTACCTTCAGCTTGGCTGCTCAGTTTTGAGCATAGTGGTGCGCATTACTTGATTTTGCTATCTGCTTTAGCCAAAGGCAGTGAGGGTTGGCTCTCTAGCTTGGTTTTAAAGCCCACCTTGTCATCGAAACCACCCGTGGTATTTGATGGGTTGTATCAACATAGCTGGGTGGTGCAACCTCAGGATCTGCGTGCTTTATACGTGGTATTGCAGCCGAATCGTGGGCAGCTCAGTATGCGTACGCTATTGCAAGCTCGCCTTAAAAGACAAGGTTGGAGTCCTGAGTCTTGTGCCGTTACAGCATGGTGCGATTGGCAAAATGGAGCCCAAAGAATGCGAATTTGGATAGATAGCAGCACGCACTATTGGCATGTTATTTGGTGGCCTAAGGCCTAAGGGGGAGCAATGAAACGACTCGCAGCGCATCAAACAATGCTTATTTGGATCGTATTCTGTGTGGTTTGTGGTGGGCTAGCGGCTTGGACAGGACAGCGTTATTTGCGTCAGCAAAGCACATTATTAGAGCAGAAAAATCGTCAACCTATGGTGGAGCGCGTGGTGGCGGCGCATTTTTTGCCGGCGGGAACGATTTTAAATGAAATGCACCTTGCCGCGCGGGCTTTTCCTGAGCAGGCAGTCCCTTCAAATAGCGTGCCCACTACACAGTATCAACAGCTGTTGGGGGCTAGTTTACGTGCCGAGGTAGCAGCGGGTGATATGGTGCTGCCCCTTCATGTGTCTTATGACCAGGAGACTGCTTTTTCGACTCGGTTGGGGACGGGGCGACGTGCGGTGACGATGCCGGTGGATCAAATCAACTCTCTGGCCGGATTGTTACGAGCGGGGGATTTGGTTGATTTGTATGTCAGTTTTGACTATCAGCGTAAAAAAATTACTGCGCCCTTGCTGCAAGGGGTGTTGGTTCTGGCAACAGATGAGCAAACCTCCGAGCAGCAAAATATGTCTACAGGTCACTACGCCACCGTAACCTTTGATTTGACGCCAGAAGATGGAGCTAAGCTAGTAGCCGCCAGACAAAGCGGCAGTATTACGGCTATGTTGCGTAACCCTTACGACAGGCAGTTATCGAACAAAGGGGTGCGCGGTGATTTGGCGACCTTATTAGGCGTAAATCAGGTCAATACCGAATACAAAACAGTGCCGGTGATCTATGGCAATAAAAACAGTAGACAAGTGCGAGGGCTAGACGCGGTTCCTGTGGTGCCACGTAGTGCATTGCTGGATATTGCTACACCAGATCAGCTGAGCTATCAACACGAGGTGCCGCATGCAACAGTGGATTAAATGCTTGCTGTTAGGGGTGGCAATGTGTTGGCCAATGCTTGCCCTAGGAAAAAACCAATGGCAGATGCAGGTGGGTGATATGCGGGTTTTAAACTTACCCGATGTGGCACGGGTGGCGGTAGGTGATGGGCATGTACTTAATGCGGTGACCTCTGACGACAAAGAGGTATTGGTTTTTGCACGTAATGCGGGCAATAGCAGCCTGACGGTTTGGTTTAAAGAGGGAAGCTATAAAAGCTACCAAATTCTGGTGCAAGAGGCAGAGCAACGCCAAGCCGTCGGAGAGCTTAAGCAACTTTTGCAGCGTATCCCTAATTTACAAGTTACTCAAATAGGCGACAAGGTGGTGGTCGAAGGGGGACAGCTCAGTGCACAGCATCGCCAACAACTCGAGGCACTCAAACAGCAATATAAGCAAATTGTGGATCTGAGTAGCGCTATGCTTTGGGAGCCCATGGTGCTGCTCGATGTCAAGGTGTTAGAGTTGCCACGCAATGTGATGCGAGAACTCGGTGTACGGTGGTCAGATCAAGCCGCCGGTGGTATGAATGCTGGCTTAGGTTGGGATGGGGGAAGTAAAAAACTCGTAGACAGGCCGGGGGAGGTGGTACTGCCTGTGCCCTATCAAATGGGAGCGGTGGCGGGCTATTTTGGAGTGAACACCTTACTTTCTGCACGGCTACAGGCGCTGATGCAAACTGGGCAAGCGGTGGTGTTGGCTCAGCCTCAGTTGCTTGCTCGCAGTGGTGCCACGGCGGAGTTTTTAGCGGGGGGCGAGGTTCCCTATAGCACCACAGATAATAACGGCAATAGCAATACCTCGTTTAAGCCGTATGGGGTGTCATTGAAAATCACGCCTTTTTTGGAAAGCCATGGTGCGGTGCGTTCACACGTGGATGTGGAGGTGAGCTCCATTGATCCGAGCTTATCTATTCCTACTGGCCCGTCGTTGAAAACACGTCGCGCCAGCACGGAGTTCAATGTGCAGTCGGGTCAAACCTTAGTGTTAGCTGGCTTTATTTCCCGCGACATGGCGGAAAACAGTTATCAGGTTCCAGGACTAAGTGCTTTGCCGATTCTAGGCGCTCTGTTTAGCTCAAAACGATATCAACGTAATGAAACCGAGCTCGCCATTTTTGTGACGCCTGTGTTGGTAGATGCCCAGCATCAAGGTGTGGTTGAGCGGGTACAACGGGCGCAGCAGTTTGTGAATGAGTCTTTTGAGCAGCCCGTCTTAAACACACCCATTAATCCCCCCGCACCTGCCTCGCCTTCCTCCCCATCTGGATGGAATCCGTGGCAGGGGCAGGGTTCGCAATGGCGACCCAAAGGAGATTCTGATGCAAATACACCTTGATTTACATTATCAAAATGGTGAGCGCCAGCGCGTAGCCTGTGCTTTGCCTTTATCGGTGGGAAAGGGCACAGAGAATCAGCTGGTGCTTTCTGGGTGGCGGGTGGCAAAACAACACGCCCGTGTTTTTCAAGAGGGGCAGGCCGTCTACTTAGAGGATTTTGGTAGTTTGCATGGCACCTTTGTGAATGATAAGCGCGTTAGCCGCTATGGGCCTTTGCAAGAGGGCGATCAAATTGTGATTGGCCCCTGTTTGCTGCAGGTGCAGCAACTAGAAAGACCCGCGGTGGCACCCTCGTTAGAGATGCAAAGCCTCCCCGTCAAGGCAGCGCCTCACCTTCAGGTGCCGCTGGCCTTACAACTGCGCTTACATCAGCAGTTGGTGGCGGCACTGGATTTGCGTCGTAAAGAAATAGAAGAGTTAAGCGATCAAGATCTGCGTGACCAGGCACAGCGGCATCTGGAGCAGATTTTGCAGCAAGAAACACTCGATGGGCAGATTGATCAAAAGGATTTATTGCGTACCGTGATTGATGAGGCCATAGGGCTAGGGCCCTTAGAGCGCCTGTTAGAGCAGTCGGATGTGAGCGAGATCATGGTGAATGGGCATCAACATATTTACA
>DUNB01000150.1 GCA_012839585.1 Alcaligenaceae bacterium
AGGCCAAAAAGCGGCTTTTTTTAACCCCAGCCAATACGGCGGCAGAGGCCATGGCTTTTTTAGAACAGCACAGTGTGCCAGATGCCACACATAACTGTTGGGCCTATAAGATTGGTGATGAATACCGGTTTAATGATGATGGCGAACCAGGTGGGACGGCGGGACGTCCGATGTTACAAGCCATCGAAGGCCAAGACTGTGACCGTGTCGTGGTCTTGGTGATTCGCTGGTTTGGCGGCGTAAAACTTGGTACTGGGGGCTTAATTCGTGCTTATGGTGGCGTGGCGGCTTCCTGCTTGCGCTTGGCACCTAAAAGCCCAATTATTGCTTTACAAACCATACAGTGCTCGTGTGAATACAGCGACAGTGATATCGTGCGCTCTCGTTTTGCTCAGCACAAAGCCCAGGTTCTATCGGAAAACTTCGGCGCGACCGGAGTAGAGTGGCAATTGGCGTTGCCCTTAGATCAGGTAGAGGCCTTTGAGCAGCTATTTACGAATTTGACCCGAGGCCAGGGCTTTTGGTCTAAATTAGAACAAACCGATAGTCAGGCCATTAGTGATACCTAGGTTTTAGGTCTGCTTGGGGGCTACTATCGTGATGCTTACGTTCTACACGAAAAAAGGACTGTATCCATCTAAGACGGATTTCAGTCCTTTTTTGTGTTCATCACAGGTCTTTTTTAACAAAGTGAGTGATGAGCTGCTGATGGCTCTAAAGAGCGAGAATTAGGCCTTTTTGTTTTGTTGGGCGGCGATCTCAGCGTGTACTTCTTCCATGTTAACGGCTTTTACTTGAGTGATGAGCTCTTCGAGCTGAGACTCAGACAAGGCACCGGAGTGTTGGAATAGCAGTACTTTTTCACGGAACACCATGATGGTAGGAATAGAGCGGATGCGCATTGCAGCGGCTAAGTCCTGTTCTTCTTCGGTGTTAACCTTGGCGAAGGTCATGTCTTCGTGTTTGGCGGATACGGTTTCGTAAGTAGGAGCAAACTGCTGACATGGGCCACACCAAGGAGCCCAAAAATCAATAATTAGGGGCTTGTCACCTTCGACGGCGGCTTGGAAGGTGTCCTGAGTGAGTTCAATGGTGCTCATAATGTCTTCCTTATATAAAAAAGCGGCTATCTATAGCCGCTTTAAACTGACTGTTTATCACTAAATCTTAGAACTAGTGTAACGCGTTTTAAGAATAAGTGAACCCCTTAGTCTGGGAAAAATGCGTATTTAATAATGAACAAGCCAGCCACAATAGCCGTGGCAGGATGGATGTCGCGTAGTTTACCCGTGCTGAGTTTAATTACAACGTAGCTAATAAAACCAAAGGCTAACCCGTTTGCAATGGAGTAGGTAAACGGCATGGCAAGCGCGGTGAGCGCAGCAGGAGCGGCTTCGGTCATGTCGTTCCAATCAATCTCGGCAATCTCACGCAACATGAGGCCAGCCACGTACAGTAAGGCGGGAGCGGTGGCGTAGGCGGGGACCATTTTGGCTAAAGGCGCAAAGAATAAGGCCAATAAGAAACAGGCAGCGATGGTCAGTGCTGTTAAGCCAGTACGACCGCCAGCTTGTACCCCTGAGGCGCTTTCTACATAGGCGGTGGTGCTACTGGTACCAATCACAGAGCCTGCCACAATGGCTGTGCTATCAGCAAAGAGCGCACGACCTAAACGCCCTGGGTTGTTATCGGAGATCAGATTGGCGCGTTTGGCTACACCCAGCATGGTACCGGTAGCATCAAAAACCTCGACCAATACCAACACGAGGATCACGTGGGCCAGACCCATATGCAGAGCACCCATAATGTCTAACTGCATAAATGTGGGAGCTACGCTAGGAGGCATAGAGAAAATACCTTGGTATTCGTTATGACCCGTTAAGGTAGCTAGGGCAGTTACGGCCAAAATACCAATAAGAATCGCGCCACGAATTTTCAGTGCATCTAAGGCGGTAATAATGAAAAAGCCTAAAATAGCAAACAGAGCGGCGGGTTGGGTCAAATCACCTAAGCCAATTTTGGTGGCAGGGTGCGCAACCACAATGCCTGCGTTCATCATGGCAATAATGCCCAGGAATAAACCAATACCCGCGGCAATGGCAGCGCGTAAAGAGCGAGGAATGCCTTCGATGATCCAAGAACGGATGCCGGTGGCGGTTAGAAAGAGAAAGATTACCCCGGAAATAAAGACGGCGCCCAAAGCCTGTTGCCAGGTGTAGCCCAGAACAGCGACTACACTAAAAGCAAAAAAGGCATTTAGCCCCATCCCTGGTGCCATACCGATAGGCCAGTTGGCTACAAAAGCCATAACCAAGGTACCAACCACAGCGGCTAAACAGGTCGCCACAAAAACCGCCCCATAATCCATGCCGGTGGTTGAGAGGATACTGGGGTTCACGATAATAATGTAAGACATGGTCAAAAAGGTAGTAATACCTGCCATGATCTCGGTTTTTACATTGGTACCATGCTCGTCAAGCTTAAATATTCGCTCAAACATAAGGCTTCCTGTGCGGTAAATAGTCGTAAAATGGTTAACGAAATGATTTTATGATGATTTGCGTCTTCGCGCTATGGCACGGTACATTTACAACTATGAAAATTCTCGGATATGAAAGCTCCTGTGATGAAACAGGTGTAGCGGTGGTTTGCACCGAAAAAGGGTTATTGGCACACGGACTGCATAGTCAGATCGCCATGCACCGCGCCTATGGTGGCGTGGTGCCTGAGCTTGCCTCTAGAGACCACATTCGACGTGTTTTACCGTTGACTGAACAAGTACTGGCCGATGCGGGGCTGAGTTTAAATGACATAGATGCGGTGGCTTATACCGCTGGACCAGGTTTGAATGGCGCACTATTAGTTGGGGCCAGTTTTGCCTGCTCACTGGCGTGGGCGAGGGGCTTACCCACCATACCGGTGCATCACCTAGAGGGGCATTTGTTGTCTCCTTTGCTTGCTGACCCAGCGCCGGAGTTCCCTTTTGTGGCCTTGTTGGTCTCCGGTGGCCATACGCAAATTATGCAAGTGGATGGCGTAGGACAATACAAATTGCTGGGCGAGACCTTAGATGATGCTGCCGGCGAGGCCTTTGATAAAAGCGCTAAATTATTGGGTCTGCCTTATCCGGGTGGACCCGCTTTGTCTAAACTAGCTGAAAAAGGCGATGTAAATAGACTGCAGTTGCCTAGACCCATGTTGCACAGTGGTGATTTTGATTTTAGCTTTAGTGGCTTAAAAACCGCAGTGCTGACGGCTTTGCGCAAAATGGAAAAAGAGCAAAGTTCTGTGACAGAGCAGGATAAAGCTGACATTGCGGCCGCCACTCAGGCTGCTATTGTTGATGTGTTGGCGATTAAATCATTGCGCGCTTTAAAGCAAAGTGGTCTAAAGCGTTTGGTGGTGGCAGGGGGCGTGGGCGCTAACCGCTTGTTGCGTACACATTTGGTCTCAGAGGCCGAAAAAATGGGGGCGACGGTGTATTTCCCCCCCATTGATTTGTGTACCGATAATGGCGCTATGATTGCCTTTGCCGCGGCCATGCGTATTAAACATGGCATCCAAAACGTGGAGCATCGTGCGAGCTTTACCGTGCAACCGCGCTGGGACTTAGAGGATGTGGCGCGGTAATTACTTTTTTTGTCCGATACGGCTTTCTTTGCCTTGCATCAGGCGGCTGATATTGGCTTGATGGCGCCATAACAGCAGCAGGCTTAGGGCGACCACGCTAAAAGCAATGGCTTTGTCCATGGGCCACAGGCTGCCTGCTCCTAATAAATAATAAGCCGGTGCCAATAGTGAAGCCAAAATCGCCGCCAAAGACGAATACCTCGTGCTGTAAGCTACCGCAATCCAGGTTAAGGCACAGGCTAAGGCCAGCAAAGGTTGCAGCGCAATTAGAACTCCAATTGCGGTTGCCACGCCTTTGCCACCTTTAAAACCCAAGGTAAATGGAAACACATGGCCTAAAAACACAGCTAAGGCACTAAGCGCTACCACCAAAGACGGCAGCCCGAAGTGCTGGCTAAGCCCTTGGGCTATCCAGACGGCGACCGATCCTTTTAATAGATCCCCCAGCAAGGTTAGGGCTGCGGCTTTTTTGCTGCCAGATCGCAGTACATTAGTGGCGCCTGGGTTGTTGGAGCCAAAGGTGCGAGGATCCGCTAACCCCATGATTCGACTCACAATAACGGCGAAAGGCAATGAGCCTAACGCATAGGCTAACCCAATAAGACCCAGCGCAAGAATCCAAAGCATAGTAAAAACCATCATAAAATTGTTATTTGTGTGCCGATTCTACTTGATGCCACGGAAATCCACAAAATAAAACGGGTACAATTGTTTAGCTTGCTAACATTTAGGGATGGTTATGAAAATTCTGATTGCTAATGATGATGGCTATACCGCAAAGGGCTTACAGGCGTTATACGAAGCGCTAGAGGGGCTAGGGGAGTTAACTGTGATCGCCCCTGAAAATAACTGCAGTGCTTCCTCGAATTCCTTAACCGTGAGCCGCCCCCTCTCTGTTAATCAGGCGCATAATGGTTTTTATTATGTCAATGGCACGCCCTCGGATTGCATTCATATTGCTCTGACAGGCATGTTGGACTTTAAACCAGATTTGGTGGTGTCTGGCATCAATAATGGCGCCAATATGGGGGATGATACGCTCTATTCTGGTACGGTCGCTGCTGCGATGGAAGGGCATTTGTTTGGTATTCCCGCCATTGCGTTCTCCTTAATAGAAAGAGGCTGGAAGCACCTGGATACGGCGGCGCAAGTCGCGCGGGAATTAGTACAAAAAGCCATTGAAACCCCGTTGCAGCCAGGGACCTTATTGAATGTGAATGTGCCGGCGGTACCTTTTGAGGTATTACAGGGCAACAAGGTGACGCGTTTGGGTAAACGCCATCCTTCAGAACCTGTTATCAAAAGCAGCACGCCGTACGGGGATCCTATTTACTGGATCGGACCGGTGGGCAAGGTGTTAGATAGTGCGTTGGATACGGATTTTGGTGCAACACAGAACCTGCATGTATCCATTACGCCGCTGCGCTTTGATTTAACTAATTACGAGCAAATTGCCGCCACAGAAGCCTGGGTGCAAGCAAAATGAAAAAGTGGACCGCCTCCTCTGCTTTAGCTCAAGGCACCAAAAATCGCTTTGGGCAGTCACGGCTTGGGGGTGGTATTACCACAGCGAATAGCAATACGCGTATTCTGGCTCCTATGCAGCCGGCTCCCATTTTGGCGCCCACGTTACAACAAGTGCCAACAAACGTTAATTTGGGTTTGAACTCTGATCGGGCGCGTGGCATGATGATCGAGCGTTTACGTCAACTGGGCATCGAGGACGAACGCGTGCTCAAAGCCATGCAAACCATCGCTAGGCATCGCTTTGTGGATCAGGGTTTAGCCAGTCGTGCTTATGAAAATGATGCCCTACCTATAGGCTATGGGCAGACCATTTCTCAGCCATGGATTGTGGCAAGAATGATCTCATTGCTTTTTTTGATATCTCCCCCTACGCGAGTTCTGGAAATTGGGGCAGGGTGTGGCTATCAAACGGCAGTGTTAACGCAGCTCATTCCAGAGGTTTATGCCATTGAGCGCATAGAGCCGTTATATCAAATCGCTCGCGCACATTTGCTAGAATTAGGCATCTGTGAACAAGTTCGTTTAAAATTTGGTGATGGCATGCTCGGATGGCCCGATGCAGCGCCTTTTGACGCCATTATTGTGGCTGCTGCAGGGCCACAAATACCCCAAGCGCTATTAGAACAGTTATGTGTAGGTGGTCGTTTAGTGGCCCCCGAAGGTGGCGAAAGTCAGCGTTTAATCTACATACAGCGCATTGCAGTGGATTCCTGGCAACGTCACGAACTTGAGACCGTACGTTTTGTTCCGTTAAAACCCGGAACGCAACTTTAATTTACCAGGAGAGCAATATGCAGCTAGCCGACAAAACACGGTCATCTGCTGCTTTGATTACTATGACTCAACGTCCTATTAAGTGGGTAGCGGGATCCTTTGTTTTATCTATGGTGTTGGCAGGGTGTAGTACCAATACGCCAGCTCCTATTACCGACATTCATAGCTCAACTCCCAGTTCTGCCGGCTCAATGGCAGGTGGTAGTTACACGGTTCAGCCGGGTGACACCTTATATAAAATTGCGCAACAACACGGTACATCGGTACAGGCTATCGCCAGTGCGAATGGGATCACAGATCCATCGCAGTTGCGCGTAGGACAGGTGCTTTCTGTGGGGGGTGGCAGTACGGTTGCAGCAGCACCTACACGCTCAACTCTTTCGGTTCCCGCAACAACAACGCCCGTTGATGCTGAGCCAGCCACACCTGTTGCTGAACCTAAAGAGTCCAGTCCAGTTAACACCACGAGCCCACGAGCCAGTGATGCGAGCCTGATCAACTGGGGTTGGCCTGCTACGGGCGCGGTGATCCAAGGCTTTACAGCCAACACCAAAGGGATCGATATAGAGGGCGCTATTGGTGATCCTATTGTGGCTGCGGCCAGTGGCAAAGTCATGTATGCCGGTAATGGCGTCAGAGGCTTAGGCAATTTGATTCTACTAGGGCACAGTAACGGCTTCATCACGGCTTATGCACACAATGAATCCTTACTGGTAAAAACAGGACAGGAAATTAGCAAAGGTGAAAAAATTGCAACGTTGGGACAAAGTGATACCACTTCCCCCCGTTTGCACTTTGAGGTACGTCGCCGTGGTACACCTGTGAATCCTTTGTCATACCTGCCTTCCCGTTAATTTATTGTTGTTGCGTGTTACATGAGCTATTTATTAGAAATTGAATCCCTAGATCTAGAGGGCCGCGGTGTGGCCCATCGAGATGGCAAGGTGGTGTTTGTGGATGGTGCTTTGCCGGGTGAGCTAGTACGTGCTCAGACCACACGTGAAAAAGCCAGCTTTGATCGGGCTAAAACGCTAGAGGTATTGCGGCCTTCTTCGCAACGCGTAGAGCCGCCCTGTCCTAATTTTGATATGTGTGGCGGCTGTATCATGCAGCACTTGCAGCCGGCTGCACAGGTCGCTATTAAGCAGCGGGTGCTCGAGGATGCACTGGCGCACATCGGTAAAGTACAAGCCAAACAGATTCTGTCGGCCATGCATGGCCCTTATTTTGGCTATAGATACCGAGCTCGTTTTTCCTGTCGCTATGTCACCAAAAAAGGTGGCATGTTGGTTGGCTTTAGAGAAAGCAATGGTCGTTATGTGATGGACATGGAGGAATGTTTAGTTATTCCTAAACATGTCTCTGACCTATTGCGTCCTTTGCGCAATATGCTGGGGACCTTGTCACGTCCGGATCGTCTGCCGCAAATCGAGTTAGCCGTGGGCGATAACAGCACGGTATTGACCTTGCGCCATATGGAACCGCTCACCGACACGGATATACAAACATTACGTGATTTTGCTGATCAATACGGGGTGACTTGGTGGTTACAGCCCAAAGGGCCAGAAACCGTTCATCCGCTAAACCCTGAGGACGCGGATCAGCTGTTCTATGACTTGCCGGATTATGATCTGCGCATGCCATTTAAGCCTTCTGATTTTACTCAAGTCAATCATCAAATTAATCGTGAGCTGATTCGTAGAGCACTGCGTCTTTTGGATATTCAGCCCGAGGATCGGGTTGCAGACCTATTCTGTGGTTTAGGTAATTTCAGTTTGCCGATGGGACGCACCGCACGTGAGGTGGTGGGCATAGAGGGCAGTGCCACCTTGACTCAACGCGCTACCGAGGCGGCGGCTTTACATGGCATGAGCGATTCGGCTAAATTCAGTACCTTGAATTTATTCGAGGTGGATGAGACCTGGCTGCGTGACTTGGGTTATTTTGATCGGGTGTTAATTGATCCTCCGCGTGATGGTGCGCTGGCGGTCTCTAAAGCCTATGCTGCGCTATCTTTAGAAGAGCGCCCTAAACGCATCGTGTATGTGTCTTGCAACCCAGCCACCTTGGCCCGTGATGCGGGGATTTTGGTGCACCAAGGGGGCTACGAGCTACAAGCAGCAGGGGTCATTAATATGTTCCCGCATACTGGGCATGTGGAGTCCATTGCTGTCTTTGACGCCGGTAGCACTGGGCCTTTGGTGCAAGCTGACGAGGACACTGTGGCCGACGAAGTCGCCTAACGGTCACAAATTTTAGCTTAAACAATCGCTTCATCACAAAAGCCCCAAAAGTACATTTTTGACTTTTGGGGCTTTTTGCTAGCTTTGCGTCTAATTAGGCTTTAGCGCGTAAAGCTCTGGCGCTCTGACCGAGGAATAGATCAAAGATCAAGTATACGCTGCGCCTCGATGCGTACACGCTCGGGGGCGGTACCACCGATATGATTACGAGCCGCCACGGAACCCTCTAGCGTTAACACTTCAAAAATGTCATTTTCAATAGAGGGGTGGAAAGCCTGCAACTCTGCTAAGGAAAGATCGGCCAAATCGCAGCCTTTCTGTTCGCATTCGCGTACCGCAAGCGCTACGGTTTCATGGGCATCGCGGAAGGGTAAACCTTTTTTAACCAAATAGTCAGCCAAATCGGTGGCGGTGGCGTAGCCTTGAAGCGCAGCGGAACGCATGGCCTCTGCATTGACCTTAATACCTGCCATCATATCTACAAAAATAGTGAGGGTGTCACGAATGGTATCGGCCGCATCGAATAGACCCTCTTTGTCCTCTTGGTTGTCTTTGTTGTAAGCCAAGGGTTGGCCTTTCATCAAGGTCAATAGCGCAATCAGATGGCCATTTACACGACCGGTTTTACCACGGGCCAGTTCGGGCACGTCAGGGTTTTTCTTTTGAGGCATGATGGAGCTGCCGGTGCAGAAACGGTCTGCTAATTCGATAAAGCCAACGCGGGGGCTGACCCACAGTACCAGTTCCTCGGACAGGCGAGAGATATGCGTCATGATCAGGGCGGCGGCCGCGCAGAACTCAATCGCAAAATCACGATCGGACACGGCGTCCAAGGAATTTCGACATACCCCGTCAAAGCCTAATAGCGCAGCGGTTTGCTCGCGATCAATGGGAAAGCTGGTGCCGGCTAGGGCAGCGGCGCCTAGTGGCAGGCGGTTAACGCGTTTACGACAGTCTAATAGACGCTCTAGGTCACGCCCAAACATTTCGGCGTAGGCTAACAAATGGTGACCGAAGGTCACGGGCTGAGCCACTTGTAGGTGAGTAAAACCAGGCAGAATGGTATCGGCCTCTTTGAGAGCCAGTTGAGCGAGGGCTTTTTGCAATTTTTTTAGCAGGTCTGCGCTTTGATCAATCTCATCACGCAACCATAAGCGGATATCGGTTGCGACCTGGTCATTGCGGGAGCGACCCGTGTGCAGACGTTTTCCTGCGTCACCAATGATTTCCACCAAACGTTTTTCAATGTTTAAATGCACGTCTTCTAGGTCAAGCAGCCATTCGAATTCATTGTTATTGATTTCGTTGATGACTTGCTCCATACCGCGTTGGATGTCTTGAAAGTCATTTTGGCTGATAACCCCTACTGTGGCGAGCATTTCGGCATGAGCCAGTGAGCCCTGAATGTCGTAGAGAGCTAAACGTTTATCGAAGTCTACCGAAGCCGTGTAACGTTTAACAAGTTCGGAAACGGGTTCAGAAAAACGAGCCGACCAGGCTTCGGATTTCTTGTCGAATTGATTTTGATTGTTTTGTTGCGTGGACATAATAGAAGATAAAATGAATAAGAGACGTTAATAGCTATATGTTACCCTTTTTGCCTGCGCATTGAGGGATTTTTGCCGATTGATACACGCTCCTGTGCGACGTATAGTCGAGTTTACTTTTGGAATAGGTCGCTATTTAGGCTGTAAAAATGGAAAACAAAATACAAGTAGGTGATTGGAACCTTAAGGTCTGGTTATATCAATACTTACCTGAAATCTGGATGCAAATTACTGCAGCGTTGATCGTTCTTATTACGGTTTATGTCTTATTGCATTGGGGCACGTCGGTTGTGCTGCGCCTATTTGTAGGGCGGTTCTTAAAAACCATCGGCAAACATGACTGGTTAGGGTCTATACAGCGTCGTCGGGTCCGAGAGCATCTTAGTGCGAGTATCCCGCTGTTTATTACCGCAACGGGATTAGGTTTAATACCGGTAGGGCAAAACACCCTTGAGTTCATTTCGCGCTTGGTGTTAACGGTCTCTTTGTTCTTTTTGTTCAGAGCGATTAGTGCGTTGCTACTGGTTTTTGAGGACATGTATGAGGGGCATAAAAAGACACAGACTCATTCCATCAAAGGATACTTGCAATTAGTTCGCATTGTATTTTGGTGTTTGGCCTTTATTGTTCTTGCCTCTGCTTTGGTCAACAAGTCCCCCTTGTTGATGATTTCAGGTTTGGGGGCTTTATCGGCGGTGTTGCTATTGGTATTCAAAGATACGCTTTTATCTTTGGTGGCTAGCGCACAAATCAGCACCAATGACATGCTGCGTATCGGGGACTGGATTGAAATGCCTCAAGCGGGTGCCGATGGCGAGGTCATTGATGTGGCCCTGCATACGGTTAAGGTCCAAAACTGGGACAAAACGGTAACCACTATTCCTACATACAAGCTTTTTTCTGAAAGCTATAAAAACTGGCGACAGATGTTCGAGTCAGGTGGTAGACGCATTAAGCGCAGTTTACGTATTGATGCCGGCACAGTACGTTTTCTCACTGATGAGGAGATCAACGCCTTAGGACGTTTTAGCCTTATTCATGATTATTTAAACGAAAAAAAGGAAAAGCTGGCTGAGGCCAATCAACGCAAAGAGGGGGTGAACCGTCGCCGCTTAACGAACTTGGGCACGTTTAGGGCGTACGCCAATGCCTACATCAGGCAAAAAGAAGGGGTGCACCCAGGCATGACGTTAATGGTGCGTATGTTAGAACCCACTGCTGCAGGGATTCCCTTGGAAGTGTATTGTTTTAGTAGTAAGACGGCCTGGGTAGAGTATGAGGGCATTCAGGCTGATATCTTTGATCACTTGATTGCGATTCTGCCGGAAATGTTTTTGCGGCTTTATCAGTCGCCCTCGGGTGCGGATTTATCTGGCGCATTTAATCCACAAAATATGTCCAAAGCGGACTTAGAACAAATGGCACCGGACGCTTAATGCTACTATATGCCATTCTTTGCTTTATTCGATTGGAACAATGAAACAGATTACCGCCGTGATTAAGCCCTTTAAGCTCGATGAGGTCCGAGAGGCCTTAGGTGAGCTGGACATTAACGGACTCACCATCACTGAAGTCAAAGGTTTTGGCAGACAGAAAGGCCATACAGAGCTATATCGTGGGGCTGAGTATGTGGTGGATTTTTTACCCAAAATACGCATTGATATTGTGGTGCCTGCATCACGTTGTGATCAGGTAATTGAAGCCATTATGCGTGCTGCCCAAACGGGTAAAATTGGCGATGGCAAAATTTTTGTGACACCCGTAGAGCAAGTGATTCGTATACGCACGGGCGAAACGGGGCTTGCCGCCATTTAGCCTTACCGCCACTTAGACTGTGATGGGCGAATTCGTTGCCAAAGGGAATAGCCAATTAAAAATAGGCTGTGAGTATCAATCACAGCCTATTTGCTTTGCGCTAGCTGGTTGTGGGTCTGTGGACCTAGGTGGCAGTGCTTTGACGACGCTCGCTTAGCGCTAGACCGATTAAAGCCAGAGTCACCACACCCACAATCGGAAAAGTCCAACTATTAATGCCTTCCCAGCCTCGTAGGGCTAATAATTGACCCGAAGAGAATGAGGAAATAGCGACAGAACCAAAGATTAAGAAATCGTTGAAGGCTTGGACTCGGCTGGTTTCCTCGGGCCTATAACAGTCGGTGACCAGGGTAGTGGCACCAATAAAGCTAAAGTTCCAACCCACCCCTAATAAAATTAAGCTAGTCCAAAAGTGAAACACCGTTAGACCCGATAAGGCGGCCACACTGGCCGTACCTAACAGCAAAATACCAGCGATGGTGACCGTGATTTTGCCAAAACGGTTGATCAGCATGGGAGTGAAAAAGCTGGGCGAAAACATAGCTAAGATATGCCACTGCACCCCTAAGGTGGAGTCACGTAACGAGTGACCATGGTTAATCATGGCCAAGGGCGAGGCGGTCATCATAAAGCTCATCAAACTATAGGAAACCATCCCGGTGATCACGGCAACGACAAAGCGAGGGTTTTGGATGATTTGCCACAAGGATCGGCCTTGAGGGCCACCCTCTGAGCTTTTGCTTGAAGGTTGGGCAATCACATCAGCCCGTAACAGGGCGATTAATGGAATCGCTAAAGCTGCTAAAGCAGCTTGAGCTAAAAATGTAGCGGCAAAAGGGGTGTCGGGCGATAAGTCCCGAGTGAACATAATCAGTTGGGTGGCGACCACAGCGGCAACCAAACCACCTAGCATTACCCAAGAAATAGCTTTAGGACGCCATTGTTTGGCCACACTATCGGCCGCGGCAAAACGATAATTTTGCACATATGACGAGTAAAATCCGGCTAGAATAGTACCTAAGCAAAAAATCAAAAACGAGCTATTGATAATGCCGAAGTAGGCGGTGAGTCCACCCATTATTCCCAGAGCGGAACCTAAAAAATAGGCGTTGCGACGTCCTATCTTTCGCATAAAAAAGGCGGCAGGCAAAATACCTAGCGCCATTCCAAGGTTAAATAAGCTAACGGGCACGGTGGCGTGTTCGGGGTTTGACGCCAACTGTTGGCCTACTAGACCGCCTAATGCAACAACTAAGGCAGGATTTGCTCCCCCTAGCGCTTGTAGACCTGAAAGCAGTCCCGCATTGCGGCGACCTGGTCCCGAGAAAGTGTGATCATTCATGTCTTGGTCATACCCTGGGTTAAATAATGTATCGCTAGATTAAGGCTAGCAGTATAGATCGTAAATGAATATAAGGGGTTAGGTGGTGATACGTATAGACGAATGAATACCCGCTCCTTAATCCAATCGTTAAGTTTTACTTTGGCAAATGTGATTGCATTTGCATTACCGTTTTAAATGAAGAATATGGAAATACGTATATCAAAAATTATGGCAGACCGTGGCATGTGCTCGCGTCGCGAGGCAGACGCTTTTATTGAGCGCGGCTGGGTCTCAGTGGATGGGCAAAAAGCGGTGTTAGGGCAAAAGGCATTGCCTTCTGCAAAGATCACATTGCATCGTACTGCACGCGAAAAACAAACGCAGCGCGTTACGATTATTTTGAATAAGCCGGTGGGTTATGTTTCTGGTCAGGCAGAAAAAGGCTACAAAAATGCGGTGTCCTTAATACAAGCCCATAATCAATACCGCGGTCGCGATAAAAAAGCACCACGTTTTAATCCAGCCCATTTACGGGGTCTAGCTCCAGCCGGTCGCTTGGACATTGATTCGCAGGGGTTGTTGGTCTTGACTCAAGACGGTCGTATCGCGCGCCAACTGATTGGCGAGGACTCTCCCATAGATAAAGAGTACTTGGTTCGAGTAACGGGTAGCTTAGACGAACGCGGCCTGGCGCTATTGAATCATGGCCTAAGTTTGGATGGCGAGCCCTTGCGTCCAGCCAAGGTCAGCTGGTTGAACCAGGATCAGTTGCGTTTTGTGTTGAACGAAGGCAAAAAACGTCAAATTCGTCGTATGTGTGAAATGGTAGGCTTAAAAGTGGTGGGATTGAAGCGCATGCGCATGGGTGATGTGGTATTGGGCGATTTACCCGAAGGCCAGTGGCGTTACCTCAAACCCGGCGAGCGCTTCTTTTAAAACGACTGGTTAAAACGGGGTTAAGGGCGAAATGGTATCAATGGCGTCGGTAACGATGCCTTTGCAGCCCCAGCTCAGCAGCTCTTTGGCTCGTTGGGGGTCGTTCACGGTCCAAATGCACAGCTGGTAGCCGGCGGCCAAGGTTTCTGCGACCAATTCCTTGGTGGTGAGCTTGGTGTCCAGATTGAGTGCAACACAGTCCAAACGCTGTAGACGCGCTAAATAGTCCGCAGGTACATGGTCCTCGATCAATAAGGCACGAGGCAACTCAGGAGCAGCCAGTTTGGCGGCCTCTAGTGCTACCTCAGAAAAAGAGGACAGTAACGGGGGGACGCTGGCTTTTTGCCAAAGCTGTTGTGCGATGCGGGCCACCCTAGCACCTGTTTCTGCCTCAAAGCCGGTTTCGGGCTTGATTTCTATGTTGCTATGAATACCATGCGCAATGGTGTAGGCCGCCATGGTCGACAAGGTCAAAATGGGCTCGGCGCTGTACTTTTCATGTAACCAAGAACCAAAATCAAACTGCATTAAATCAGCTAAGCTGTACTGGCTAGCTAGACCTTGGCCGTTCGATGTGCGGTCGATACGGTCATCGTGCAATAAAATGGCGACACCATCTCGGCTGAGCTTGACGTCGTATTCCATCATGGTAAATCCATGCTGATGACCTAAACGTACGGCAGATAAGGTGTTTTCGGGGGCGTGTTTACCCGCGCCACGGTGTGCGATGAGGCTAGGGTAGTTCCAATCAAAAGCAGAGGTAGACATAAAAGGGCAAAAACCAAAAGGATTACAGTAAAATAGCTAATTTTACCCCTTGTGCCTTATCTTAGGGGATGTACTTAGCAACTAAAGTGGTAAACTGCCTTGGTTATGAAACTAATCTATGGGTAGGTTAGTACCTCCCCCCAATAGGTGATACATGTTCAATTTTATTCGTAGACATCAACGTTTAATGCAGTTGGTGTTGCTCATATTGATTTTGCCATCGTTTGTATTGATTGGCGTCAGCGGTTATACCAATTATGTGTCCGGTGACGAGGACTTAGTTCAAGTTGGCGAACAAGCAGTAACAGCACAAGAGTTTGATATGGCACGCCGTAATCAACTCAATGAATTACAGCGTACGATGGGCGCAACCTTTGATCCCGCCGTGGTCGATACCCCAGAGGCCAAACAGCAACTTTTAGACTCTTTGGTGGATCGTCGCGTGCTCATTGAAATCGCGACCAAGGAACGATTTAGCGTATCCGACGCCTCCTTACGTCAAGCCATTGCTGCGATGCCAGAGCTGCAAGAGGACGGTGTGTTCTCTGCACAGCGTTATAACCAGCTCTTAGCTGGCGCGGGCCTAAGCACAAAGGATTTTGAGCAATCACAGCGCGCAGAGTTAGCGTTGAGCCGTGTTGTGGCTCCCGTGGTACAAAGCGCGACGTTGCCACAAGTGATTAATGATGAGCTACAAAAGGTCTTGTTAGACAGCCGTACGGTACAGCTTCATGCGTTTAGCGCGGATCAGTTTTTGGCAGAGCAGAGCGTCACAGACGAACAAATTAAACAGTGGTATCAAGATAACCAAGAGCAATTGCGTTTGCCTGACTATGTTAATGTGGATTTCTTGTTGCTAGATGAAGAAGCCGCTGTGGGTAGCGTGGAAAAAGTAAGCGATGAAGACTTAAAGGCATACTTTGAGCAAAACAAAGCACGATTTGTTTCTCCTGCACGAATTAACTTAAGCCATATTTTAATCCTACCAGGTGCTGACGATGCAGAGCATCAAGCGGCACAACAGTTAGCTAAGGAACTCGCCGCTAAAGCCCAGGCAGAACCGGATAGTTTTGCTGAACTCGCTAAAAGCGCCTCTCAGGATAAAGGCAGTGCCTCATCCGGTGGTGAATTAGGTTGGATTACGCATGGTAATTGGCCCGAGGTTCTACAAAATGCAGTATTTGCTCTGAAAAAAGATCAGGTATCTGGTGTGATCGAAGGCCCTGATGGGTATCACATTTTCAAGGCTAATGATTTCTTGCCCGAAGAAAGCCAGTCTTTTGATTCAGTAAAAGAGCAAATTGCTGATGAGGTACGTCAGCAATTAGCCGCCGAACGTTTTGCCGATATGGCAACTAAGCTGACCAATCTGGTTTACGAAAGTCCAGAGAGCTTAGATGCGGCGGCGGACGCCTTAGGCTTAGAGATTCAGAAAGCGCAGGGTGTGGCACGTGATCGTCTATTAAACAATGCGGAACTGGGTATAGATGCACAAGCCTTCACAACAGCCGCCTTACTCGAAGACCCTAGAGTGCGTCGTGCGCTTTACACTGCGCAGTCCCTAGAGCAACAACACAATGCCGGTGTCATTGAACTCAGCTCTGACACCATCGTGGCGGTACGTGTCAATGAGTTTGTGCCTTCTCATGTACCTAGCCTAGAGCAGTTACATGAGCAGGTAAAACAGCAACTACTACAAGAGCAAGCCTTGGTCGCAGCGCGTCAAACCGGAGAGAAGGTCTTGGCGGAATTACAGGCCGGGGCAGAAACTGATTTGAGCTTTGGCGAGTCCATCGAGGTCAGCCGCGTAGACAGTCAGCAAATTCCTAAAGCCACCTTGGATAAGTTGATGAGTGTTGAGCTTACACAGCTACCCGTTTTTGTGGGTGTTCAAAGCGATAATGGCTATCACTTAGTAAAAATTGTAGGCAAAAACAGTGGTAGCCCGGACCCGATGATTGCTGATTTCTTGCAAAAACAATTGCAGCAATTATGGGGAAGCGCTCAAGAGCAAACCTTTATGCAGGCTTTGCGTGATCAGTTAAATGTCACGCAGTTACCGGCATTGGAACAAGCCATGAGTGCTGAACTAGAAGCTGAGTAACTCTTTTAGCTGCTGAGTTTATTTGGTTGAGCCCCTATAGAGGTTATAGGGGCTTTTTTTTGAGTAATGAATGATGGCGATAAGCAAAGATTTAGGACGGGGCTTAGTAGCAAGTAGCTCTATTATGTTGGGCTATTTTCCTGTCGCCGTGTCCTTTGGTGTGGCGGCTGTTGGGGTGGACATCGCACCGTGGTTGGCTGTGCTGATTTCTATATGTGTATATGCAGGGGCGAGCCAATTTATTTTATTACTGTTGATCGCGGAGCAAACCCCAGTGCTCAGTATGGTGTTGATTGTGATCGTTGTGAATCTACGGCATTTGTTTTATGGTCCGGCTTTATTGACCCAGTTTTCTACTAAGCAGGCACATCAGCCTTATGCTTTGATGGCCTTTGGTTTGACGGATGAGGTGTTTGCTTCGGCCAGAGCCAAATTAGATGGGGTACAGGCGCACAATAAAGCGCATTGGTACTTGGGGCTGCAATTGGGTGCGTACTCAGCGTGGGTGTTAGGCACCGTCGTAGGGGCTTATGTGGCCAACGATTGGCTAGCGGCTAAACCACTCTTACAACAAAGCTTGGCTTTTGTATTACCGGCTCTGTTTTTCGCTTTGTTGTTGGACATGGCTGATCACAGTAATAGAGGCATGTTGATTTGGGTGGCTTTTGCGACGGCCATTGCACTTTTGGTGCTACCTGCACACAGCAGTTTAATTGTAGGAATGGTAGCCGGCAGTATTTGGGCGCTCTTACGCATGCAAACAGCGAGGTCAGCATAATGACGCAGTGGCAAATCATTGGGTTGTTGGTTGGAGCGGGTTTAGGTACGTATTTGCTACGTTATTTGCCCATGCGTTGGTATGTGGCGTTACGGCCTATTTTTGAGCGACCAAGGCTACGTGCTGCCTTGACGGCCTTAGGGCCAGCGGCCATCGTGGCACTTTTAGTGGTGTCGTTGCGAGGTCTGGTTGGCTTTGAACTGCCGCAAGAAGGGCAAAAAGATATGCTGCGTATCGTCATCGCCTTGCTCGGGATTTGGCTATGTCATCGCCTATATAAAAACACCATTGCCGCAACTTTTGTTGGGGTGCTGATTTATGGGCTAATTGCTTGGTGGCAGAGTGGTTTGTAGCTAGGCTGGGAGGCTTATGTGCCCAGAGAGAGCGGTAGTAGAGGGGCTCTAGTGGGGTATAGGTCCCCACTAGATTGGGGTTAGGTAAAGAGGTTTTTGCTGTAAAAAGCGGTAGGAGCAAGGAGATAAAAGAAGGCGGTTGGAGGTTGAATCCGTAGTACTAAGAGTTCGTACCTTTAACACGCACAATTTTTTGCACTTGTGGCACCTGACGCATAGAGCGAATCACCTGGGCGAGGTGGTTGCGGCTGTCCACCTGTAAGGTGAGGTGTAAGTGAGCCGTAGCACCGTCTTCGTCCGGCATGGTGACGTGCAGAATGTTCGAGTCAGCATCGGTAATAGTAGCTGCTAAGCGACCTAATACACCACGCTCGTTCAGCGCTGTGACGTCCAGACGGGTAGACAGATGACGCGCAGTTGTCGTGTCCCAAATCACGGGAATCCATCGTTCAGGTTCTTTGGCTTGTTGACGTTGAGCTACCGCGCATTCAGCCATGTGTACGACCAAACCATGTCCCATACGGATACCACCAATAATGGCGTCGCCAGGCAGCGGTCCGCAACAAGGAGCCAATTGAACAGCCTGGCCTTCGTTACCATGAATCACTACTGGGGCTCTGATATTGGAGGTGTATTCATCCACAGCAGTAGCGGTGGTTTCTAAAAGCGGGTTGTTAGAGATAAAACGACGTGCCACAACAGCGGCTAGACGTTTACCTAAGCCTATATCGGCGAGAATTTCCTCTCTGGAGGCGGCGCCGGAGTTTTTGGCCAAATTCTCCCAAGTTGGATCGTTGTCCTCGGGCATATCAATGCCTAGCTCTGACAGTGCCTGTTTGAGTAAGCGACGACCAAAGGCAACGGACTCTTCGTATTGAACCGTGCGTAGATAATGACGGATTTCAGAGCGAGCGCGACCTGTGCGTACGTGGTTTAACCACTGCGCGCTAGGACGGGCGGCAGGAGAAGTGATGATCTCAACTAGATCACCACTTTTGAGCTCGCTGCGTAGCGAGACGTATTCCTCGTTGACTTTGGCGGCCACAGCATGGTTACCGATGTCAGAGTGGATGGTGTAAGCGAAGTCAATAGGGGTGGCACCTTTAGGCAAGGAAATGATTTTGCCACGTGGCGTATTGACATAGACCGCATCAGGGAATAAATCCACCTTAACGTGATCTAAGAACTCGCTGGAGTCGCCCGTTTGACTTTGAATGTCGAGCAAAGACTGCAGCCAACGGTGTGTGCGCTTTTGTAGTTCATTGAGCGACACATCATCGTCTTTATAGAGCCAGTGAGAGGCCACGCCTTCTTCGGCGACGTGATCCATTTCGTGGGTGCGAATTTGAAACTCTACCGGCGTGCCATAAGGACCAATTAAGGTGGTGTGCAAGGACTGATAGCCGTTGATTTTTGGAATGGCAATGTAGTCTTTGAACTTGCCAGGCACAGGGCGATAGAGTTGATGCAAGGTCCCTAAAGCCAAATAGCATTCGGGTAGCGTATGAACGATGATGCGAAATCCGTAGATGTCTAGCACATCGGAAAACGATTTTTTTTGTTCCGCCATCTTGCAAAAGATGCTGTAGAGCGATTTTTCACGACCGGAAATTTCGGCCTCGATGCCTGCGGCGGGCAAGGCGGCCTGTACCGCGTCCGTGATTTTGCCTAAGGCGTCACGACGGTTGCCTCTGGCGGCAAGTAAGGCCTTGTGCAATACCCTGTAGCGATTAGGGTAAATGGCTTGAAAGCAACGGTCTTGTAGCTCTCTAAAGAGGGCGTTAATACCTAGACGATGAGCGATGGGCGCATAGATTTCTAGGGTTTCTTTGGCAATACGTCGCTGTTTTTCTGGGCTAACCGCGTCCAGCGTGCGCATGTTATGCAGTCTATCTGCCAATTTAATCAAAATCACCCGCACGTCACGCGACATAGCCAATAGCATTTTGCGGAAGCTTTCGGCTTGTTGTTGGCTTTTGGTCTCGAATTGAAGGCGTTCTAGTTTGGATACCCCGTCTACGATTTCCGCCACATCGGTACCGAACTTTTCGGCGAGTTCTTGTTTGCTGACGTCTTGGTCTTCGATGACGTCATGGAGCAAGGCCGCCATAAGCGAATCGGCGTCTAGTTTCCATCCAGCGCAGATTTCCGTGACAGCAATGGGATGGGTGATGTAGGGTTCGCCACTGGATCTAAACTGCCCAAGATGGGCCTCATCGGCCAGTTTATAGGCTTCGCGTACCCGTTCTACATCGACAGGGTCGAGGTATTTGCTGATGATTTTGGTTAAAGGGGCCAGAGAGGCAATGGTGTTTTTTGCAGGCTCAAGCTTAGGCACTGAGACGGCGGTTTTGCGCCGTCCAATACGAGAGCCTTTTTTTAATACGGCGATCAAGCCTGAGGATGCACCTTTGAGGGAGGAAAATGCCATTGCCAGTCCTTCTGTAACTACAAGGTTTAGGTGGGTACTTTACGTAGCATTTCTAAGCCGGTAGCGCCAGCTGCGATTTCGCGTAAAGCGGTCACAGTGGGTTTATTTTTGCTTTCGAGACGTGGTTCGTGTCCTTGGGCTAGTTCACGAGCACGATAAGCGGCAACCAGTGTAAGGTTGAAACGATTGGGGATCTGCTCTAAGCAGTCTTCGACCGTAATACGAGCCATAAGTGTCTACCTGTAAATAAAAGAGAAATAATAGGTAATTATAGTAGATCTGCGGCTACTGATGCACTAATGCCAAGCTGATCAAATAAATCGGCATGGCGTTTGGCTTGTTCGGTAGTACGCAAACGGCTGGATTGAATAATTGCCGTTAGTTGAGTTAATGCTACATCAAAGTCTTTATTGATAATAGCATATTGGAACTCGCCCACATGAGCCATTTCACCGCCTGCAGCCAGTAAGCGACGGGTGATGACAGAGTCCTCGTCTTGTCCGCGTTTGCGTAAACGCTGCTCTAATTCCTCGATGGAGGGAGGGAGGATGAAAATCCCAATGGCATTGGGGAAGTGTTCGCGTACTTGGCGTGCACCTTGCCAGTCAATCTCTAATAGTACATCTTGACCTTTTTCTAGCGCCTGACGCACAGGCTGGGCTGGAGTGCCATAAAAGTTGCTATGAACCTCAGCGTGTTCTAGCAGGTTATTACTGTCACGCAACCGGTTGTATTCCTCTTTGCTGACAAAATGATAGTGTTTGCCATTGACCTCGCCGGGACGTATGGGACGAGTGGTGCATGAAATGGAAAGGGTAATGCCAGGCTCTTGGGCCAGTAGGGCATTGACTAAGCTAGATTTGCCTGCACCGCTGGGGGCAGCAATTAAATAAATATTACCGGTGGTCTTTGCAGACATGGGGGTCCTTTAGTGATTAGTGGTGCTTGGTTTGTCCGGCACTAATACCGAATTGTTTTAAGACTTCGTCCTTGGTGGCGCTGTCAAAACATAAGAAGACAATAGTGTCATCTGTATTAAGATTTTGACTAACGTCGTCAATCATGGCGCTGGCGTCTTGAGGTTGGGCTACTGCCATCACATGGATGTCACCATCGGCCTCGAAACGTTCTTGGGGCACGATGTCAGCAACGCGATCAATGTTAGGTTCGCTGACTACCACGTAGGCTTGTACCGGGTGACCGTCTAAATGCACTTGAAGCACGGCGCCATCGTCTAAGGTTGCGAGTAGTTGGTTGGTAGGGCTCATGGGGCCTCCGCTGGGTTTTGATGTGGTTAAGGCTACAGATCAAACTGCACAATAACAGGGGTGTGGTCAGAGGGTTGTTCGTTAGCACGAGGGGTTTTATCGACCACACAATCGGTACAGTAGGGCTTTAAGGCCTCTGAAACCAAAGCGTGATCAATACGTAGACCGGCATCACGCCTGAAGGCGCCGCGACGATAGTCCCACCAGGTAAAGCCTGGGTTTTCGGTGTCAAAAAGACGGAAAGCATCATATAAACCTAAGTCGATGAGTTTTTGCCATGCGGCGCGTTCAGCCGGAGAAACATGGACTTTGCCTTCCCATTTTTTGGGATCATGGACGTCCAAGTCGGTCGGTGCCACATTGTAATCGCCCAAAATGACTAATTGGGGATAACGAACTAATTCGTCTTTGAGCCAATCGTGCAGCGCGGCAAACCAATTCATCTTATAGGTGTATTTGTCGCTTTCTAGGTCTTGGCCGTTTGGGCAGTAGGCACTAATGACACGTATGGGTCCTTTGGGGCTTTGATAGGTAGCGGCGACGATACGTTGTTGATGATCTTCGAAGCCGGGGATGTTGCGTTGCACGTCAGTGCCCTCGGATTTGCTAATGAGTGCGACCCCATTATAGGTAGGCTGACCTGCCCACTGGGCCTGATAGCCAATTTCTTCTAGGGCCTCTAGGGGAAATTTGTCTTGTGGCAGTTTAAGTTCTTGTAGGCACAACACATCAACGGGGTTCGTTTGTAGCCAATCGATGACCTGAGGTAGACGTACACGTAATGAATTGACGTTCCAAGTGGCGAATTTCACAATAGCAGCCCTAATTAATCGTATCGAGTTGGTGGAGAGTAAATGATTGTAGCTAGATCATAACCGATTGCACAAAAAAACAGCCGTAACGTCTTTTTAGAATTTAGATCCCACTTTTAAAAAATCTTATAAGTATTTGTCTTTATTGGACTTTTTTGTTTTTGTCTGTTATGGTGTATTTGTGTGGGGCATAAAGGGTGCCCCTTTGTTTTTTGGCAAGAGGTGTATAGATGGCTACTAAACGACCAACTCGTCGTCGTCAGCAACTTGAGATCGAACCCCTAAATTGGGTCGCACCCGATGCGCGTAAAGACCAAAGTGACAAACGCGTCGAGCAAGACGAACAAGATCAAGACAGCAAGAAGACAGCCGAAAGTTAGTTTTAATTGTTGTAAAATACTAGAACGCGCAGGCACTATGCCTGCGCGTTTTGTTTTGTTTGAATAAAAATAAGAGGTTAGCCAGTGGAATACGATCAGCCCATTGCCATGGATGATGTGACGCTATCTGAAGCAGATGGCATTCGTTATTTGCATTTTGGAACGGAGTGGATTCAAGGAGCGATGCGTATAGCACGCCCCCATGATTTGGTGTTGACGTACACCCAGCAAATGATGGCTTGGTTGCTGTTTCACGAGCCGGCTGAGCAAGAAGAAATTGCTATCTTAGGTTTGGGGGCCGCCGCTTTGCTGCGTTTTTGTATGAAACACACCAAGAGCCCTTTGCACACGGTAGAAATCAACCCCCGAGTCACCGCCATGTGCCGATCTTTTTTTCGACTCCCTGAAAATACGCGTTCGCAAATTTACCATGAGGATGCGGAAAAATGGGTTGAAAAAGCAGAACATATTGCACGTTATAAAGTGCTTATGGTGGACCTCTATGATGCGGCGGCACAAGGACCGGTGTGTTCTTCAGAGGCCTTTTATCGTGGTTGCTACCAATGCCTGGACGAAGAAGGCTTGATGACGGTGAACTTATTTGGCGCGCATCACAGCTACGATGAGAATATTGACCATATTGCTCGCGCCTTTAATGGCAATGTGTTGGTTCTGCCTGAAATTGATGAGGGCAATATTGTGGTGATTGCTTTTAAAGGCGATTATTTGGCGCGTACGACCACTGGGATGCTAATGGATAGAGCACAAGTAGTACAAGATCAGTACAAGCTACCGGCTAGACGCTGGGCTAAGGCGATTTTGGCGGATCAGCCCTAAGAATAGGCAGTTTTTTGGTAGCGCTTGGTATATAGTTACATTCGCTCTTCTTTTGAAGTGTACGACAGGGTTATTACCTGAGGTAATTTGCTTTGGATCCATGTAGACTTGTCGGCAATTGCACTATTTGCATAAAAAACAACGTTTAGGAGCATCGTTATGAAACGCAATACCACACTAAAAACATTAGTGGGTTTGGCCCTGAGTGCCAGCATGCTAGCCTCTGGCGCTGCCTTTGCGCAGACTGTATCAGTCTCTTCTATTGTAGAACACCCCGCTCTAGACTCGGTTCGTGATGGGATTAAACAGGCATTAAATGAAGCCGGTTATACCGAAGAAAAAGGTCTTAAGTGGCAATTCCAAACAGCGCAGGGCAACACCGCTATTGCTGCGCAAATTGCACGTAAGTACGTAGGCGATAAGTCTGACGTGATCGTGGCTATTTCCACACCATCGGCTCAAGCTGTCGTTGCTGCGACTAAAACCATCCCTGTGGTCTACTCCGCTGTGACAGACCCTGTTGCGGCTCAGCTAGTCCCTAATTGGGAGCCCTCTGGTACCAACGTTGCCGGTGTGTCTGACATGCTGGTATTGGAAAAGCAATTAGAGCTAATTAAACAAGTGGTGCCTAATGCCAAAAACGTAGGGATGGTATATAACCCCGGCGAGGCAAACTCTGTGGTGGTGGTAGAACGTTTACGCGAGCTACTAGCTGCTAACGATATGAACTTAGTTGAGGCCACGGCAGCTCGTACTGTGGACGTAGGTTCTGCTGCACGCAGCTTAGTAGGCAAGGTCGATGTGATCTATACCAATACGGATAATAACGTGGTGTCAGCTTACGAGGCTTTGGTAAAAGTGGGTAATGATGCCAAGATCCCCTTGATTGCATCGGATACAGACAGTGTGTCCCGTGGTGCTATTGCTGCTTTGGGTATTAACTACCACGACGTGGGTGTTCAAACCGGTGAAATGGTAGTTCGTATTCTAAAAGGTGCAAAACCTGGCGACATGCCATCTGAGACCAGTGAAAAACTAGAGCTATTTGTGAATCCTAGC
>DUNB01000151.1 GCA_012839585.1 Alcaligenaceae bacterium
ACTAGGAGTGGTAGTTCAGTTGGTTAGAATACCGGCCTGTCACGCCGGGGGTCGCGGGTTCGAGTCCCGTCCACTCCGCCAGAATTCAAAAAGCCTGATAATTATTAAATTATCAGGCTTTTTTCATATCTGCACCAGCCAGGACATCAAAGCCACCCTCGCTCGACACCATCCCATCGCTTTTCATTATCCCTTCTACAGCGTTAAGCCCTAAAAAAAATCTATAGCAAAACGCTAGAACAACTCAGCAAGCCTCCCCTTTTTCTACAAGTCATCGCTTCAGTACGGCTGTCATTAGCCCAAGCCTTCAACTACGCTCATCCTTTCTGCCAACAGAATACTTTTTAGGCCTTGCTTATACGTCAAAGCAACTATAGGCAGCTCTTCTCCCTACCAAACAAACTGAATCAAACGGGATTTGTCTGATCGTGCTAATTTGTCTAGACATTTACCCTATCATTTAGTTAGATAATATTGATAAATAAAAATTTACTTTGTACATTGGATATCTAACTTTAATAACTACAGGTAACTCTTCTCTTGCCATGTAGGAGACAGCTAACTTTTAGGCTCTATCAACCTATGACCACACCTAGCGCCAACCTTCTGGGCGATAGCCCAACACATGCCCTACAAAAAGCCCTCGATTTACATGCCAACAAAGAAGGTAATTTACTGCCTATTTTGCATAGTATTCAGGACCAGTTAGGCTATATACCTGCCGACCTTATCCCTGAGCTAAGCCAAGCCATTCAACGCTCACGCGCTGAAATTCATGGGGTGATCAGTTTTTACACCCACTTTAGAACTACCCCTCCGGCAGCTTTGCAATTAGCTATCTGCAGCGCAGAAGCATGCCAAGCTCGCGGCGCGAACGCTTTAATCGAACACGCTCAGCAGCGCCTAGGCTGTGACATGCACCAAGCGACTCCTAATAAAAACATATACCTAGAGCCCGTGTACTGTCTTGGTCTTTGTGCCCAAGGCCCTGCCGTCATGCTCAATGACAAACCGGTTGCACACGTAACCCCCGAGCGACTTGATCAAATTCTTGCCACCTTCGGAGAGCCATCATGAGTGTGACGCTCTATATTCCTTTAGATACTGCTGCGGTGGCTGCTGGCGTCGAAGACTTAATCCCCGCCATCCAAGCCAAAGCCGATCAGCAACAACAAGCCATTACGATGGTTCGCAACGGCACCCGTGGCATGCTCTGGCTAGAGCCCTTAATCGAGGTACAAACCGCACAAGGTCGAGTCGCCTATGGTCCTGTTCAACTCTCTGACTTAGATAGTCTTTTTGAGGCTAACTGGTTACAAGGTGGTGATCACCCCTTGCGCCAAGGCCTCACAGAAGACATCCCTTATCTTAAGAACCAAGAGCGTTTAACTTTTGCTCGGGTTGGTATTACCGATCCACTTAGCTTAGAGGATTACGAAGCCAATGGAGGCTGGGCCGGCTTAAAGCAAGCCTTAACGATGTCACCGCAACACATCGTGCAAACCGTAACCGACTCCGGTTTACGCGGTCGAGGGGGTGCGGCATTCCCGACTGGAATCAAATGGAATACGGTACTCAACGCTCAAGCCGATCAAAAATACATCGTCTGTAATGCCGATGAGGGTGACTCTGGCACTTTTTCTGATCGCATCTTGATGGAAGGTGACCCTTATAGCCTCATCGAGGGCATGATTATTGCGGGCTTAGCCGTCAATGCAACCCGCGGCTATATCTATGTACGCTCTGAATACCCCATTGCCATCGATATCTTAGAGCAAGCTGTTGCCAAGGCCTATGCAGCAAATTACCTGGGCGCTGGGATTCTGGGCACAGACAAATCGTTTGATCTAGAGGTGCGCAAAGGCGCAGGGGCCTACATTTGTGGCGAAGAAACTTCCTTACTCGAAAGCCTAGAAGGCAAGCGCGGTGAAATTCGCTTTAAGCCTCCACTGCCAGCTCTGCAAGGCTTCATGGGCAAACCCACCGTCATGAACAACGTGATCTCATTGGGTTCTGTGCCGATTATTCTTGCCAAAGGGGCGGATTATTATGCCAACTTTGGTATGGGCAGGTCTCGTGGCACCTTGGCTTTTCAGCTCACTGGTAATATTAAATACGGTGGCTTGGTTGAAAAAGCATTTGGTGTCAGTTTAAAAGAACTGCTCTACGACTTTGGTGGAGGCAGTTACTCGGGCCGTCCTTTACGTGCGATCCAAGTCGGCGGTCCTTTAGGGGCTTATTTGCCTGAAAAAGACTGGGAAATCCCCTTAGACTACGAGGCCTATACAGGTATTGCGGCAATGATTGGACACGGTGGCATTGTGGCCTTTGATGACACAGTAGATATGGCCCATATGGCGCAATACGCCATGGAATTCTGTGCCATTGAGTCCTGTGGAAAATGCACGCCATGCCGCATAGGCTCTACGCGCGGTGTCGAAACCATCGCGAAAATTCGCCGTCAAGACAACCCCGAACAAAACGAACAACTACTGCGGGATCTTTGCGACACCATGATAGCTGGCTCGCTCTGTGCTCTAGGTGGTATGGCGCCTTATCCGGTGCTGTCTGCACTAGAACACTTTGCAGAAGACTTTGGCCTTCCTACTGCGGCCAAAACCGCCACCTCTAACTAAAAGGGTTGATCATGCTAGAAACCGTTGTTATACGTGACCGCGACCTAGGAACGCCTCCTTCTCTTGCTACGGAAACCGTCAGTCTTACCATTGATGGTCATCGCGTCACCGCCCCCGCGGGCACTTCTATCTTACGCGCTGCGGCCGAGGCAGGGATCAATATTCCTAAGCTATGCGCTACAGACAGTCTAGAGCCCTTTGGCTCCTGTCGCCTTTGTCTTGTCGAGATCGAAGGACGTCGTGGCACGCCCGCCTCGTGTACCACCTTGGTCGAAGAAGGCTTAGTAGTCACCACAGAAAATGCCAAGCTTAATAAGTTACGTAAAGGCGTAATGGAGCTCTACATCTCCGATCACCCGCTGGACTGTCTAACCTGCTCTGCCAATGGCAATTGTGAGCTACAAGACACCGCTGGTCAGGTCGGCTTGCGTGAGGTGCGTTATGGTTTTGAGGGGGAAAACCACCGCGATGCGTGTGCAGATACCTCCAACCCCTATTTCACTTTTGATCCCAAACTGTGCATTGTATGTAACCGCTGCGTCCGCGCCTGCGAGGAAACCCAAGGCACCTTTGCGCTTACCATTGACGGTCGTGGCTTTGAAGCACGTGTTAGCGCTGGACAGGACCAAAGTTTCTTAGACAGTGACTGCGTGTCCTGTGGTGCTTGTGTGGCCGCCTGTCCGACGGCTTCCTTGATGGAAAACACCGTCATTGAACAAGGTCAGCCAGACCAAGCCATTGTCACCACCTGCGCGTATTGCGGTGTAGGCTGTGGTCTAAAGGCGGAAATGAAGGGCGCAGAGCTGGTTCGCATGACGCCCTGGAAAGACGGCAAAGCCAACCGCGGTCATGCTTGTGTGAAAGGCCGTTTTGCGTGGGGTTATGCCACCCACAAAGACCGTATTACCACGCCCATGATTCGTCGCAGCATTAACGACCCATGGCAACCTGTTTCTTGGGACGAGGCCCTCGACTACGCCGCCAGTGAAATTCGTCGTATTCAGTCCAAGTATGGCACGCACTCTGTGGGCGGTATTACCTCATCACGCTGCACGAACGAAGAAACCTACTTAGTACAAAAACTGGTCCGCGCCGCCTTTGGCACCAACAACGTGGACACCTGCGCTCGTGTGTGTCACTCACCAACGGGTTATGGATTAAAGCAAACTCTGGGCGAATCAGCGGGAACGCAAACCTTTGATTCGGTCATGCATAGCGATGTGATTATGGTGATGGGCGCCAACCCTAGCGATGCTCACCCTGTTTTTGCCTCTAGAATGAAACGCCGTTTGCGCCAAGGCGCTAAGCTGATTGTGATTGACCCACGGGCCACGGATCTGGTGTCCTCGCCCCATGTGAAGGCCGATTATCATCTCGCCTTACGCCCCGGTACCAACACCGCCCTGCTGTCCGCCTTCGCGCATGTGATTGTGACCGAAGACTTATTGGATCACGATTACATTAAAGAACGTTGCGATACGCAAAGCTTTAAAGCCTGGATGGACTTTGCCCGTCGCCCTGAAAACTCGCCTGAAAACATGGCAGCTATCACAGGTGTTCCTGCTGAAAAAATTCGTGGTGCAGCACGCCTCTACGCCACGGGTGGCCGCGCGGCCATTTACTACGGCCTGGGTGTTACTGAGCACAGCCAAGGCTCTACCACGGTGATCGCTATTGCTAATCTTGCCATGGCCACAGGGAACATCGGCGCCGAGGGCATGGGCGTAAACCCCTTACGCGGCCAGAACAACGTACAAGGCTCCTGCGATATGGGATCTTTCCCGCATGAGCTGCCCGGCTACCGTCATATTTCCGATGCCATCACTCGTCAACAGTTTGAGCAAGAGTGGGGGGTTAGCCTCTGGCCCGAACCCGGTCTACGCATTCCTAATATGTTTGATGCTGCGCTCAGTGGCTCGTTTAAAGCCCTCTACTGTCAGGGCGAAGACATTGTGCAATCGGATCCGAACACACAGCATGTAGAGGCGGCCTTATCCTCTATGGAATGTATTATCGTGCAGGATTTATTCCTCAACGAAACCGCTAAATACGCCCATGTGTTCTTGCCTGGCTCCTCCTTTTTAGAAAAAGACGGCACCTTTACGAACGCAGAACGTCGTATCTCTCGGGTACGCAAAATCATGGAGCCCAAAAACGGCATGGCCGACTGGGAAATCACCTGTGCCTTGTCTAAGGCTCTGGGATACAACATGGACTACCAGCATCCTAGCCAGATCATGGATGAAATTGCCCGCCTGACTCCGACCTTCCAAGGTGTGAGCTACCAGCACATTGAAGAGCTAGGCGGTAGCGTACAGTGGCCCTGTAATGAACAGGCTCCTGATGGCACACCCACCATGCACGTAGGGGAGTTTGTACGAGGCAAAGGTCGCTTTATGGTGACTCAATACGTGCCCACCACCGAGCGCAGTAACGCTAAATACCCGCTGTTACTCACCACAGGCCGTATTTTGTCTCAATATAATGTGGGGGCCCAAACACGACGCACCGCCAACACCCATTGGCATGCCGAGGACTTGCTGGAAATTCATCCTCATGACGCAGAGGAACGCGGTATTCAAACGGGTGATTTTGTCACCATCACTAGCCGTACCGGTCAGACCGTTTTACGTGCTACCGTCAGCACCCATATCCAGCCGGGTGTGGTCTATACCACTTTCCACTTCCCAGAGTCTGGAGCCAACGTGGTGACCACGGACAACTCGGACTGGGCGACGAACTGTCCGGAATACAAAGTCACGGCCGTACAAGCCAAAAAGGTGCTTGATCCGCACTCAGAATGGCAGACACAATGGACCGACTTTACCGAGCATCAGCACAGCCTGCTTGCTGCACATGACGAAGAACCCTTAACGGAGTGAAACCATGCAAGTTGATCCTTTAATCCCTATGCTCAACCGCATTGGTGAGTTTTTTGAAGCCCAACCTGATGAGCAAGCTGCGCTCAAAGACATTGCAAATCACGTACGTTTATTCTGGGAACCTCGTATGCGTCATAGCCTTTTGGATTTTTTGGAAAAAAGCCCAGAAGGTAAAACGGGCGATTTGACCATTCATCCTTTAGTACTCGTCGCCATTCATCGTTATAAAGATGAGCTACGACCTACCCTAGCTTAATCCTCTAAGCACACTACTGGGGCCTTTGCTAAAACAAAGGCCCCAGTTTATTTCCCTCTCTGTCTCACATCACCCCCCACTCTAAATGTAAGCAAAGATAACAACATTTAAGCCGGAAAGCATTTAACATCGCTTAAAATCTGTTATTTTTAACTAAAACCACGTCAAATACCAAAAACACCAAAAGAGTTACATTTAGTCATTTTTGTCCATTTCTCTATTCTGTCTCTATATTGAGCGCATTCTAACTTATTGCTATTTCGAGGTTTTTATGACGACGCAAACGGAAAAGCGCTGGTCTGTAGAGGAAATCCTCGCTCTTTACGAGCTACCTTTTATGGATTTATTGTGGCAGGCTCAGCAGGTTCACCGTGAACACCATGAGATCAATGCGATCCAGCTCTCTAGCCTTCTCTCCATCAAAACAGGCGGCTGTCCTGAAGACTGCAGCTACTGTCCTCAATCGTCTAGATACAATACCGACGTAGAGAATGAACGTCTTTTAGATGTAGACACCGTACTCGCCGCTGCCAAAGCCGCGCGCGACAATGGCGCGCAGCGCTTTTGTATGGGCGCTGCTTGGCGCTCTCCTACCGAAAAACAGGTAGACCAGGTTATCGAACTCGTCCAAGCCGTTAAGTCATTAGGTATGGAAACCTGCGTGACCCTAGGCATGTTGAAAGACGGCCAAGCAGAGCGTTTAAAAGAGGCTGGTTTAGACTATTACAACCACAACCTAGACACCTCTGAGGATTTCTACAAAGAAATCATCAGCACTCGTACGTACCAAGACCGCATTGACACCTTAGATCGTGTACAACAGGCTGGTTTAAAAAGCTGCGTAGGCGGCATTGTGGGATTAGGGGAAAGTCGCGAGCAACGCGCTACGTTGATTTCTCAACTGGCTAATCGCAACCCTTACCCAGAATCCGTGCCTATTAACCAGTTGGTACGGGTCGCCGGAACGCCTCTGGCCAACAACGAAGATCTCGACGAGTTTGAGTTTGTACGTACCATTGCGGTGGCTCGTATCACCATGCCCAAAGCCGCTGTGCGTCTTTCTGCGGGCCGTAGCAGTATGAACGACTCCACCCAAGCTCTTTGCTTTATGGCGGGTGCCAACTCTATCTTCTACGGTGATCAATTATTAACGACTGGCAATCCTCAGTTTGTCGCTGATCAGCAATTATTTGCTCGTCTGAATCTACATGCTGAAAAACGCAGTTATTCGGTTGAAGACTGCCCTAGCCGTACGCAGGATACCAACACAGTGAGCACCTGTGGTCGTGCTCGAGCCATGGCGGAGATGTTGTAAACCATGTTGATTTTATTGACCAGTATTCTGTGTAGCGTAGCGGTTTCCATTCTGCTTAAGGTCGCGCGCAGTAAAAACATTGATGTAGCCCAAGCCATCGCCTTTAACTATGTTATGGCAGGTGGACTCACTGTGGCCTTATTGCGACCAGACCCAGCCAGCCTACTTAACCCCAGCACACCTTATTGGGTGGTCATCGCCTTAGGGGTTTTATTACCGAGTATTTTCTTGGTTATGGCGGCTGCTGTGCGTCATGCGGGCATTGTGCTCAGTGACGCCGCTCAGCGCCTCTCGTTAGTTATCCCTCTCATTGCGGCGGTTGTCATTTTTGGTGAGGCCATTCAGGGCAGCAAAGTCGTGGGCATTGTTTTGGGTTTAATCGCCCTACTGTGCTTAACCTTGGGATCAAAGAAAATAGACGACCAAAAGAACCCAAAAGCGGTTTTATGGCTATTGGGTGTATGGCTCGGTTATGGCTGTATCGATGTGCTGTTTAAACAGTTGTCTAAAAGTGGTGCTGGCTTTAGCAGTAGTCTTTTGGTGACATTTAGCCTGGCCGGTTTACTGTTGTTTGGCTGGTTATTTGCCCGTCGCACCCAGTGGCAAGCCCGTAATATTTGGGCGGGTTTACTGTTGGGACTGCTCAACTTTGGCAATATTTACTTTTATATTCGGGCCCACCAGCAATTCCCAGAGAACCCCACCTTGGTTTTCTCAACCATGAATATCGGTGTGATTACACTGGGAACGCTAGTCGGTGCTGGCTTTTTTAAAGAAAAGCTCAGTGTTTTCAGCCTAATCGGGATTGCGTTAGCCATCAGCGCTATTGTGGCTTTAATTCCCCGTTAGTTTGACTTTGCCCACTAGGCAGCTCTGCCCCCTCTGACCCTGACTCGGACGCCACCGGCGTAGTATCAGGGTCGGTTTCTATGGGGTCATCAAGCACAGGGTCATGAGAGATATCGCTAGTAATATCTACACGTGGATCCAGAGCCGCCGAGGTTTGCATGTTCGGCATAGGCACGAACTCGGTCGGCGCATCTTGGCTCAGCGTATCACCCGTGATTTTCTGTGGTCGTACTAAGGTCACTAATAGGCCGCTACAGACCGCGACAAAAATAAAATAAAAATGGCTGCCCAGTGTATCCATCAATATCCCAACCACCAACGGACCGAGACACGCGCCTAAGCCATACACCATATACAAAATAGCGCTTAGACCCACTCGTCTGTCCGGGTCCACGTTATCGTTAGCAAACGCAGCCCCTAGCGGATACAACGTAAACTGCAGCACACCAAAAGCAGCAGAGAACACCAATAGCCACGTGTACGTAAAATCAAGCCAGCCCGTTAAGGGTAAGGCCAAGACAAACAATAAAACGGCGTTCACGCGTATGGTCAGGACACGGCCTAGTTTATCGGCCACCCAGCCCACCGGCCACTGCGCCAATACCCCTGCGGCCACAGAAATCGCCACAAACATCGCGACTTGCTCACTGTTTAAATTGGCACCAAGCCCGTAGACAGGCGCCAACGCATAAAAGGCCCCTGTCAACATTCCGGCAATCAACAACACCGTCATGGACATGGGAACACGCTCTAGATAGTATTTAGCATGAATGGGCGCGGGAACCTGTAAGGCGGGGTGCAGGCGTCGTGTCAACGCCACTGGCACTAGACTCATGACCGAGCAGATCGCCACAAAAACCAAGGGCCGATAATCCATCTGCGGGAAATAAGTCAGTGCCACCTGCCCTAGGACCGTGCCCAGACTGCTCATCACCATATAAAACGCAAAAACCGTGCCCCGTCTTTCATTATCGGTTTGTTCGTTAAGCCAGCTTTCAATACCTATAAACTGGGTCACCATCGCTGCACCTGCGATAAAACGCAACACCAGCCACACCCATAGGTTATCCACCAGGATCTGGACTAGCACCGCTACCGTAACGAAGGCAGCACTGGCCGCATAGGCCCGAATATGGCCTAT
>DUNB01000152.1 GCA_012839585.1 Alcaligenaceae bacterium
ACAACCTATAATGCAAGCCGGACAAAGCGTATGATATCGACTCAGTCATTTGAAAGCGGCCAGGGCGTTCCTACTGGGGAAGGTAAGAGATAAATAGCCGAAGAGGCTTCGTATCTCAACGCGGCCTATTTAGTCATCTGTTAATCAATCGATATGAATCAAGTCGGATCTGCTAAAGAGGGGCTCAAAGCCCCTCTTGCTGTTAAAAACGGGATCACGCCCAGTCGGGTATGGCTACCCAAAGGCAATTGGGCGACCATGGGGGCGTTTCTTATTGAGCGCTTTGAACACGTTGCCGTGGCGGACTTACAGCTACGCCTTGCCAGAGGGGATATTGTGAATGGGGACGGCGTTGCCGTGGCCTTTGACAGCCCGTACCAAGCCGATCAATGGCTTTGGTACTACCGCCACGTAGAAAACGAGGTGCCTGTACCTTTTGAGATGCCCATTCTGTATGCCGATGACTACCTCATCGCGGTGGATAAACCGCATTTTTTAGCCACCACCCCAGGGGGGCGTTATTTGCAGCAGACGGCGCTAACCCGGGTGCGTAGGCACTTTGATGATGCGGAAATCACCCCTTTACACCGTTTAGACCGCGAAACGGCAGGTGTGCTGTTGTTTTGTAGGCAGCCCGCCTTGCGTGGGGCTTACCAGAGTCTCTTTCAATCACAAGCCGTCGATAAACGCTACGAGGCCATTGCTCACACCCAGCCTGATTTGCACTTTCCTTTGCATTATCGCAGTCGTATTGTGGCGCCCAAAGGGCAGTTTTTGATGCTGGAACAAGACGGCGAGCCAAACAGTGAAACCCACATTCAGGCACTCAAGCACTGGCATGACCCTGTTTATGGGGATCTAACGCACTATGCTTTAGCGCCAACCACGGGACGTAAACACCAGTTGCGGGTGCATATGCATGCTTTGGGGATGCCCATTTTGCACGATAGCTATTACCCAGCCGGCCAATCCCCTTTGGCGGAGGATGATTTCAGCCAACCTTTGCAGCTATTGGCACGCTTTATCGGTTTCACGGATCCGGTGACGCAGCAGTACCGCGAATTTTATAGTCAGCAACAGTTGGCGTTAGCTCCTAGAGATTGCTCAGCGCAACAGAACATCACCTAACCGGTACTGCCTTAGCAGAGCAGCACAATTATCTACCAGAACAAAGCATCACCAATCAGAGCATCACCACAATCAGAGCGTCACTTAATAATGACGCAGGTAGTAGGCTAAATCGCTTTGTTTGGCATGTTGAGCCAACACCAAGGCGGTCAAAGTACGGGCTGCTACGGGGTGGAACTGGTGGGCAGGCAGGGTGTGATAGCTAGCGTCCTGCTCAGAGGCGCTCACAGCTCCGTTAGCCACGCGGCTGGCACGTATGCAGACAACCTGATGCTGAGCAGCGTACTCAGCACCAGCGCGGGCTGCAGGGCTTAGGCTGCCATTGCCTAAGGTGGCAATCACGATGGCCTTAGCGCCGGATAATACGCAGGCCTTATAAAGATTGGGGTTGGCGTCCACATGGTCAAATAGGATATCGACCTGCGGTAAGACCTCGTTCGTAGGCAACACCAACGCGCTGCTGGCGCCAAAGGGGCGGCGTGGCGCGGCATTGATATAGACCACACCGTTACTCACCAGCCCCAAAGCGCCAGTGGCCGGAGCAGCAAAAGCATCTGGGGTAGAGGTGTGCATTTTTTGTACAAAACGCGCACTGAAAATGGTGTCATTCAATAAAACTAGCGTGCCTACACCATGCGCATCGGCGCTGCTGGCGACTAAGACGGCATGATAGAGATTGAGGGCGCCATCGGCACTAAGCGCCGAGGCAGGACGCATTGCCCCCGTGATCACCACAGGTTTGGTGCTTTTGATACACCAGTGTAAAAGCAGGGCGGTTTCTTCGAGGGTATCGGTACCATGGGTGATCACCACACCATCAATATCGGTGCGGGCCAGTAGCAATTGCACCTGGCGGATAAGCCGATGCTGTAGCGCAAAGCTCATGTCGCGGCTATCGATGTTGCACACCTCGTGCGTGCTGATATTGGCGATCTGACCCAGAGCGGGAATGGCCTGGATGAGCTGATCTATAGGCTGATCGACGGTGTAGTCACCTAAACCGGTTTGGCTGGCGTGATTGGCGGCAATGGTCCCGCCGGTTGCCACAATGGCAATGTTTTTCTTATCACTCATGGTTGCCTCAGCTAGTTAGAGTAATTACGAACTGGATTCGGTCGGGGCACTGCCTATTCGTCATCGCCATACCTATTTCTGAATGAGGTATGGAGATATATAAAAAGATAATGCAACATACAGCGATTTACAGATGAGAGCAGCATACAAAGTGCTGATGGACAACTCAACCCACAAAGATCTGCCGCTGAGTAATTCAACGTACAGAGATCCACAGGTGGTCACTCAGTGTACAAAGATTTATAGGGGGCAGTTCAGCATACAGTGGCCTGTAGAAAAACAATTCAACATACAGGCATCTGTGGACAGTGAAAAATAACGCCTAGCAAGAACTAGGCGTGATTCATAACCATTAGCGAATTTTAAGCTGCCGCTCTACCAAATGAACAATCGCCAACAAACTGAAATTAATGGCGAGGTACAACAGACCCGCAATAATAAAGGTTTCCATGATGGCGTAGTTTTGGCTCATGATGCGGCGCGCATAGCCGGTGAGCTCTAGCACCGCAATGGTAGAGGCCAAGCTGGTGCCCTTGATGGCAATCACGATCTCGTTACTGTAGGCGGGCAAAGCTTGGCGTATGGCTAAGGGCATACGGACACGTTTAAAGCATTGCCACGGCGACATACCGATGGATAGCGCCGCCTCGACCTGGCCTTTGGGCACGGACTGAAAGCCGCCTCTAAAGACCTCGCCCACATAGGCGCCACTATTTAGGGCGATGGCCAAAATAGCGGTGCGGGTGCCATCGCTAAATAGCCACCACAAAATAGGCACTTTTTTGACCCAGTCGATCATGCCTACGCCGTAATACAGCAAGAATAACTGCACCAATAATGGGGTGCCTCGAAATACGGTGCTATAAACAAAGGCAAAAGAGGACAGCAGGCGATTACCGGATAAACGCATCAGCGCCAGGTTGACGCCGACTAACAGCGACAAAGCAATACCCCACAAACCGATGTATAAGGTTAGCCCAAAACCTTTGAACAGAATCTCTAGCGTGTAGGTGAACTCTTCCCAGCTGATCATACGACCGCCTTCATGCCACGACCGGCGAATCGTTCAGCCACCACAAACAGAGCCTGGCTAGCGGCACCGATCACAAAAAATAAAAAGCCAGCGATCAAATACATGGCTAAAGGTTCACGCATGGCAGCAGCGCCCAGCTGCGCAGCACGCATAATTTCAACCAGACCCACCAAGGAAATTAAGGCGGTGTCTTTTAAGGCGGTTTGCCAGACGTTATTACATCCAGGCAGTGCAAACCACGTCATTTGAGGTAGGGTAATGCGACGTAATCGTTGTAACGGGGACATGCCAATGGCTTTGGCGGCCTCGATTTGACCCTCGGGAATGGCTTGTAGAGCGCCGCGGAAGACCTCCACGCTGTACGAGCCAGAAATTACCCCAATCGCTACAATCCCTACGGCCGCCGGAAACCAGCGGTTGACCAGATCATCGGCCTGCAACCAGGATCCCAGATCAGAGACGGGTTGAATGGAGCCGAAGAACAAAAGATAAATAATAAGTAATTCGGGAATACTGCGGGTCACAGTCGTGTAGAGGCTGACCAGCCCGCTTAACCACCGCGGGCCGTTCAGTTTGATGCTGGCACCGGTTATCCCGATGATCACGCCCAGAAGCATCCCAAAGACGGAGATGAACAAGGTCATGACTGCACCACGCAAAAACATCCAACCCCAACCCTCGTTGAGGATGCGTATAAAGGTATCCAGCATCGTTGTGTGTCGTTAGGTTATTTATTTACACGCGTCGTAGTTGGCAATGTCAATGTCGAACCATTTTTCACTGGCTGTCTTAACGGTGCCGTCTTTGATGAGCTCACACAAGGCTGCATCGACTTTTTGCTTGAGTTCGGTGTTGTTTTGGTGGATACCAACGGCAATACCATAACCGAGCGTTTCGGGATCGGAAGAGCCTTTGATCACGGTTTCTGTGAGTGCAAAGTCAGCGTTGTTCATTTGCTTTAAGAAACGAGACTGGGAGGTCAGATCGGCAAAGGTACCGTCTAAACGACCTGCGTCTAAGTCAATTTGCATTTGGTCCAAGGTCTCGTAATCTTTGATGTTGACCTTAGGTGCCATTTTGGCTAGGTAAGCACCGTGTGTGGTACCGCCCTGAACACCAATGGTTTTGCCCTCAACGCCTTTAAATATGGCGTCTGCGGAGTCTGCTTTAATCACATCAGAATCGGATTTAAGGATGAAAATGGCATCCTCGACTGCATAAGGGATACTGAAGTTCACGCGTTTGGCGCGCTCTGGGGTGTAAGACATACCAGAGATGATCAGGTCAAAGCGGTCTGCACGGAGTGATGGGATCAAGCTGTCAAAAGACTGAACCACAAATTTGCAATCGGCTTCGAGCTTAGCACAGAGGGCGGCGCCCACATCCGCGTCAAAACCGGTGACGTTACCCGCCGCATCCACCATGCTCCATGGTGGGTAGCCACCTTCGGTACCGATTTTGTAGGAGGTGGCAGCAATACTGGCCACACTCATTAGGGCTAGGCTTGCGCCTAATAGGGTTTTTTTGAAATTCATCTGATGGTCTCCTTAACCTAAGCCAAAGGTTGTAAAAACTGCTGTAGACGGGTTGAAGTGGGGTGATCGAACACCTCTGCAGGTGTGCCGGACTCCTCGCACAGCCCATTGTGCATAAATATAGCGTGATTGGATACTTCACGCGCGAATTGCATCTCGTGCGTGACTAAAATCATGGTGCGACCTTCTTCGGCCAATTGACGAATCACACGTAATACCTCGCCCACCATTTCAGGATCAAGGGCAGAGGTGGGTTCGTCAAAGAGCATGACCTCGGGGTCCATCGCCAGAGCACGTGCAATCGCAACCCGCTGTTGTTGTCCGCCGGAAAGCTCAGACGGATAGGCATCGGCTTTGTGTGCTAGGCCCACTTTGTCCAAAAGATGCAGCGCATACGCCGTGGCCTCAGCCTTGGTGACACGTTTTACCTGGATGGGACCCTCTATTACATTTTGTACCACGGTTCGGTGGGACCAGAGATTAAAGTTCTGAAAAACCATACCCAAACGCGCACGCACGTGCTCTAAGAGTTTGGGATCACTACTGACCATGGTGCCATCGCGCTTGGCGTGGCTACGTAAAATATCGTTCCCGATATGTACGTCGCCCTGATCCGGGACAACCAAGTGGTTAATGCAGCGTAGCAGCGTGCTTTTACCAGAGCCTGAGGCACCGATAATAGAGAGCACATCGCCTTGCTGGGCCTGAAATGAAATGCCCTTTAAGACCTTGTGATCAGCAAAGGCTTTATGAATATTGTGTACCTGTACCGCGTAGGTAGTCGTATCAGTAGGGGCGGTCACTGTTTTGGCCGTAGTAGAGAGAGGGTTGAAAAATACATTATAAACAGCTTTTGTGATCCCAGCGCGTGGGGAGCGTGATGATTCCCATCACTCTATCACTAACACAAGCTGCTCTAGGCTCAGATAAAGCCCGATAGCTAAAAAATGATGGGTGAAGTACGGAGCTAACAGCAGACAGCGCCCGCGCTGATGGTCGGGTGCGACCAGAGCGCAGGTGCTGCATATGTAATCAGGCTTAGGGGTACAAGCCGCGTAGTTCGCGCGCCTCTAGAATGCGGGTGCAAGCACTGATAAAGGCAGCGGTACGTAGGGTAACGTTATGCTGTTTGGCTACTGCAGCCGTGGACTGGTAGGCCTCGCGCATCATGCGACCAAGACGTTCGTTGATGAGATCTTCTTCCCAGAAATAGCTAGAAAAGTTTTGTACCCACTCAAAATAGCTCACGGTGACACCACCAGCATTGGCAATCACATCGGGAATGACCGTAATGCCTTTGCTGCTTAAGATATCGTCGGCTTCAGGCGTGGTCGGGCCATTCGCACCTTCGATAATGATTTTGGCACGAATACTATCGGCATTTTTTTGCGTGATTTGGTTTTCTAGGGCGGCGGGAATCAGAATGTCACACTCAAGCGCCCAGAACTCCTCATTACTAAGCGCATCGCCGGCGTTGGTGCTGGTAATACCCTCTTTTTGATTATAGGAGCTAAGCAACGTGGCAACATCAATACCATTTTCGTTGTAGATCGATCCGGTGTGATCTTGCATAGCAATCACTTTGGCGCCGGCTTCTTGGAACAGTTTGGCCGCAATGCCGCCCACATTGCCGCAACCTTGGACCACGACACGGGCTCCCTCTAGATCAATGCCCGCATCGCGCGCCGCCTCTACCCCCACGGTAAACACGCCGCGCCCTGTGGCCTCTACTCGTCCTAAACTACCACCTAAAGAAATGGGTTTACCGGTGACCACCCCAGTGGCTAAGTGGCCCGTTGTCATGGCATAGGTGTCGAGCATCCATGCCATCACCTGAGCATTGGTATTCACATCAGGGGCGGGAATGTCTTTGTCGGGACCAATGATCATACTGATCTCGGTGATATAACGACGCGTCACACGCTCTAGCTCATTTTGGGAGTAATTGCGTGGATTGATACGAATCCCACCTTTAGCACCACCAAAAGGCACATTGACAGCCGCACACTTCACCGACATCCACGCGGATAACGCCATGACCTCGGATAAGGTCACACTTTGGTGATAGCGCACCCCGCCTTTGCCCGGGCCGCGAGCCATATTGTGTTGGACGCGATAGCCTTCGAAGTGAGCAATGGTTCCGTTATCTAGCTCTACGGGAACATCAACGGTAAGAATGCGCTTAGGACGTTTTAGGGTTTCAACCCACTTCCCCAGCTTGCCCAAATAAGGCGCGACACGCTCGACCTGTTCTAGGTAAATGCCCCAGGGACCCAGGTCATCGGGGTTCAAGTAGGACGGTAATTCGTGTTGATTTGGCTGATTCATATGTGCAATCCTCTTGCGGTGATGCGGAGGTAGACGGGAAGCAAAAAACAGGAACAAACCCAGCAAGCGCTACGAGCCGCCTGCTGGGTTTGTTAGGTTTATCGCGTAATAGTTGTTTTGCGCAAACAAGGCGCAAATTGTAGTGACTAGGAATTCTCTGTCAAGATCTAGCATAGCCTAAAATACAAAAAAGTGAGACGTTAAGCTGTTTTACGTGCTCATTTGGTGAATTTAGCGACGTATTATGGACAAGGCTTGTGCTTTGTTAGAATAAGGTTTTCGCCGTTGAGTCCATGTTATGCAATCACGTTTACACTCCATTGAACAACGTATAGAACAGGCTTGTCGCCAAGCAGGCCGGTCGGCCTCTGAAGTCAGGTTACTGCCTGTCAGCAAAACCTTCAGTCATGAACGGGTCCAACAAGCCATCGATTTGGGCTTGACCCGATTTGGCGAAAACCGCGCCCAAGACTTACGCGATCGTTTTGAGCATTTCCAAGACCAAGACCTGCAATGGGTCATGATAGGGCATGCACAAACCAACAAAGCCAAAGACATCGCCCGTTATGCCTCGGAACTACAGTCTTTAGACCGTTTGGCACTGGCGGAATCCCTACAGGCGCGTTTAACGCTAGAACAGCGCCAGCTACCGGTGTTTATCCAAGTCAAAACCGCCCAAGAAGACAGCAAATTCGGCCTGCCACCAGAGCAGCTATTAAGCTTTTTAACGCAATTAAAAAACCTAGATACCTTGCAGCCCGTTGGTTTGATGACCATGGCCACCCAAACCGATGATCAGACCGAAGTACGACGTTGCTTTGCGCAACTAAGACAGCTACGCGACCAAGCGCTAGAGGCCGGTTTTGACACAGTACAACGCTTGTCGATGGGCATGAGCGGCGACTTTGAGCTCGCCATCGCCGAAGGCGCCACCGACATACGCGTCGGCTCGGCGTTGTTTGGGGAACGTGGCTAAGTTGGCGTAGCTACGGGACACGGTGATGGTTATGGCAGTGAGCGGTGGTTTTAATGCGCTGCTAGACGCCGCATGGCGCGTAGTTGCAAGTGATGCAGACGGACGGCGATGTGGCTACGCAACTAAAGCGAGGTCTAGGCCAGTTTAAAAGCGGCTTGGCAATCAAAATGAAGTCCATAAATAGACCGCTTTTTTATCCGGTGGCTACAAGAGCTTCCGGCTTTTACTGGTTAAGCTTTATAGCGTTTTTCTATACGCCAAGGATATATGCGCAAAGGCGATTTGTAGGTCTTGGCTGGCGCCTTGGAACACAATGGGTCTGCCGCGTTTGGGAAAGCAAATCAGGCGTTTAGAGAAAAAAAGCGGCACAAATTTGGCGAATTTTAATTCATCCCAAGACAGTTCGCGTTTTAGCACCCAATCCTGTTTGATGCCGTGTTCGGTGATGGTGGTGTGACCGGTCCACATAAAAAAGGCCACCACAATCATGCCGGTATAGGCCAGCACCACGCTGGCAATCAGAGGCGTAGCCACCTGATCACCATAACTGGTGGCAATGAAGCCCAAACGGGCGCCAATGATGGCAATGATGATCCAAGCCAGTAGCGCAATGGGTTTGGGCCAAGAGCGCCCGGTCACAGGCAGTGGACCGAGCGTATCAAAGAGAGCTTGATGGGGTGCTGCGGTGGATGAGGTCATCATTTGGTGCGAGAAACCTCGTCATTCGTGGCGGAGAGGGATTGCTTTAAAAATAGCGCCTTGCCGGCACGGCTGTTAGTGGGTCGGCCTAGTTGTTCGGAAACCCACGCCCCGGTTTTGACGACCTGATCCAGATCAATACCAGTGTGGATGCCCATACCATGCAACATGTACAACACGTCCTCGGTGGCCACGTTACCAGTGGCGCCTTTGGCATAAGGGCAGCCGCCTAAACCGGCGACCGAGCTGTGGAAAATGGACACCCCTACCTGTAGCGACGCCAAGATATTTGCCAAGGCCTGACCATAGGTGTCATGAAAATGACCCGCCATCTGTTCAATAGGAATCATACCGGCTACCGCTTCCATCAGACGGGCGGTTTTGACGGGAGTCGCGACGCCAATGGTGTCGGCAATATCATATTCATGCACGCCTAAATCGTGCATGCGCTTTACCACGTCTAGGACGTTTTGGACTGGGATCTCGCCCTCGTAAGGACAGCCTAAGCTGCAGCTGATGCTGGCGCGTAGACGCACGCCGGCGTCCAGAGCCGCCTTGGCCACAGGCGCAAAGCGGTCAATGGATTCAGCGATACTGCAGTTGATGTTCTTTTGTGAAAAGCTTTCGCTGGCGGCACCAAAGATAACGACCTCGTCCACACCAGCCGCTAAGGCGGCCTCGAAACCTTTCATGTTCGGGGTTAGGGCTGAATAAATCGCCCCATCGCGTCGCGTGATGTTTGCCATGACCTCGGTACCGTCCGCCATTTGTGGTACCCATTTGGGTGATACAAAAGAGGCGGCCTCGATGTTGGGAAAGCCTGCCGCGCTGAGTTGGTTAATGAGCTCAACTTTTATGGCGGTATCTAGAAACTGTTTTTCATTTTGTAGGCCATCGCGAGCAGAGACTTCAACAATTTTTACAGCAGTAGGTAGGCTCATGGTTATCTCCTAGGAGCGCAGGTAGCGTCCGTCTTGTTGTTGGGTAATGAGATCGAGTAATTCGAGTTGAACTAAAGCCGCCCCGACCTGGGCTGTAGAGAGTTTACAGTGATGTTGTATTTGATCGGGGCTCATGCCGTCATAGTTTATCACCGATAAAACCTGTTGCTGTTCTGGGCTGAGTTGATCTAGCTTAGGTGATTGGCGTTTAGCGGATGGGTTTTCGGTTTGGGCCAAAGCCAGAGGCAGCGTTTGCCCCATTTCCTCTAGGATGTGCTCGGCGGACTCGACCAGTTTTGCACCATTGCGTATGAGCTGATGACAGCCTTTATGCAAGGGAGAATGAATAGAACCAGGTATGGCAAAGACCTCGCGACCAATTTCGGTGGCCAGGCGTGCCGTAGTGAGCGAACCGCTTTTTAAGGCGGCCTCGACCACCAACACCCCTTTGGATAAAGCCGCAACCAGTCGATTACGTTGTAAAAAATGATGCGGTAAACCACGTGTGCCTAGCGGGTATTCGGAGAGCAATAACCCTTGAGCGGCAATTTGGTGGGCCAGTTCGCGGTTACGGGCGGGATACACCAAATCCATTCCCGTGCCTAAGACCGCGACCGTGCTATGCGGTTTTTTGGCAGCCAAAGCGCCTTGGTGGGCCGCGGTATCAATGCCTGATGCCAAGCCGCTGATGATGCACCAGCCTTGCGAGGTCAAAAAACGGGCAAAATGATACGCATTTTCATTACCGGTGTTGGTCGCACTGCGCGCCCCCACAATGGCCAGGGCCGGATAATTAAGCTGAGTCAGATCGCCTTTGGCATAGAGCAGCAAGGGCGGATCATGCAGATTAAATAAGGCCTTGGGGTAATGCGAATCGGCCAAGCACAAAAGATGCTGGTCGGGGGCCTGAGCCCACTGTAAAGCCTGTTGAATGCGTTGTTCTAATTCGTCAGAGGGACTGGCACGCAACTGTGCCGCCAACTGAGTCGGCACATAGCGACTGAGCGTGCTGACAGACTGTTCGTAGATCTGGTGCGGCAGCCCAAAATTGGCTAATAGCAGACGCGCCAGGGTAGGGCTTAAGTTGAGCTCTAAAGACAAGCGTACCCAGGCGTAGCGTTCGGAAAAAGAGGCGGCAGTGTTCATGGCTGAATTGTAATCTCAATCGCTTGTAGCGCCTATTGTGCTAAATACGTATCCGCGATGACACAGCTCGCTTGTGCTTTTTAGTTGACATCCTTCTCACCCTAAACGATGAGGCTTACCGCGCATTTAGGTAAAGTGGCCAGACTGGATTAAAATAGAAATATCCCCATCTAATTATGTAGATCCCATCTATATATAGATTTTGAATTTTATAGGTTCTGCCACCCGTTGGTTGGCGGGACAAAGACGACATTATGGCTTTATTACCAATACTTCAGTACCCAGACGAACGCTTACACACTGTGGCCAAACCGGTGGCGCAGGTGGATGATCGCATCCGTCAATTAGTCAAAGATATGGCGGAGACCATGTATGATGCGCCGGGTGTAGGCTTGGCGGCTTCGCAGGTAGATGTGCATGAACGCGTCGTCGTGATCGATGTCTCCGAGGAAGGTAATGATTTGCTGGTTCTTATTAATCCAGAAATCACTTGGTACAGCGAGGAATCGCAGGTCTACGAGGAAGGCTGCTTGTCAGTAGAGGGTGTGTACGACAAGGTAGAGCGTGCTTCCGAGGTCAAGGTCAAAGCGCTGGATGAAAATGGCAAACCATTTGAATTCCATGCGGATGGCTTGTTGGCCGTGTGTGTGCAACACGAACTGGATCACTTAGACGGCAAGGTCTTTGTAGAGCACCTTTCCTTACTCAAACAAAACCGCATTTTGACACGCATTCGTAAACAGCAACGCGAGGCCAAAAAAGCCGCTGCGGCTGAAAAGGTAACCGTATGAGCTTAAAAGTGGTTTTTGCGGGGACACCGGAGTTTGCCAAGCTGGCGCTGGACGCTATTTTAGACGCGGGCTACGAGGTCCCTCTGGTGCTGACTCAGCCGGATCGTCCCTCTGGGCGTGGCATGAAATTGCAGCCCTCGGCGGTGAAACAGGCCGCCTTGGATGCAGACATCGAGGTGGCACAGCCACTAAGCCTGCGTTTGGACGGTAAATACCCCGAGGACGCTCAAGCTGCCAAGGCGTTACTAGAGTCCATCCAACCCGATGTGATGGTAGTGGCTGCCTATGGCTTGATTTTGCCGCAATGGGTTTTGGATTTACCCACCTATGGTTGTTTGAATATTCACGCCAGCTTGCTGCCTCGTTGGCGTGGCGCGGCCCCCATACAGCGCGCGATTGATGCGGGCGATACCAAAACCGGCGTTACCATTATGCAGATGGATGCGGGCTTGGATACGGGCGATATGCTCTTGGTACACGAGGTCGCGATCCATGACGAACACACCGGTGGCTCGTTGCATGATGACTTGGCTCAAGCCGGTGCTGCCGCTATCGTAGAGGCCTTAAAGCGCTTGCCCGAGGACGAGTTGATCCCGGAATCTCAGCCTGAACAAGGCGTGACCTATGCAGAAAAACTGCACAAATCCGAGTCCCCCTTGGATTTAAGTCTGCCAGCAACGGTGTTAGCGCGTCGTATTCGGGCGTTTAACCCCGTGCCTAGCTGTACCATGCCCTTGCCTGGCTTAGAGCAGCCCGTAAAGGTTTGGCAGGCGCAGGCCTTAGATCAATCGACGGATGCCGCCCCCGGCACGGTGCTTGCCGTGTCTAACGAGGGCATTGATGTGGCAACCGGCGCAGGGGTACTAAGACTACTAGAGCTACAACGCGCCGGCAGTCGTCGTCAGCCGGTGGCTACTTTTGTACAGGGTTGGCAGCTGCCTGCTTAGTTTTTTGTTGTTGTCGCCATTCCAAACAGGCGATAACAACCCCACTGCCCGCCACAATGGCAATCCCCACCCAACTGATGGCGTCGGGGAATTGCCCCCACACCAACCAGCCCAAACCAGCGGCGCTAATAATCTGTAAATACACAAACGGTGCCAGCAACGAGGCCGGTGCACGCTGATAGGCTTGGATCTGCAGTAAATGTCCCAACGCCCCAAACACCCCAGTTGCCACCATAGCGAGCCAATGAGACGTCTTAAAGGTGCTAAAAATAGGCCAGATTTCTGGCAGGATAAAGGGCATGATGAGGGTGATCAGCAGTGTTCCTACGCTACCACTCCAAATCAAGGTGGTCATGGCATCGTCAACGGCAACGCGGCGCGTCACAATGTACTGTGTGGAAAACAGCACGGCCGTAATCAAGCCAAACACTACGCCCAGCGGGTGTAAGCCAGAACTAGGGCGAATAATCAGTAAAACCCCCATAAAACCCACCGCCGCTGCGATCCAGCGGGAAATGCGGGATGGTTCTTTGAGTATCCAAGGGGCAATGGCCAGCACAATCAAGGGCGCCAAAAAGTTAATGGCGGTGGCTTCGGCCTGGGGCAAATAACGTAGCGCAGAGAAAAAGGACAGCGTGGCAAACAACATAATGAAGCCACGCAGAATTTGATCCGTAGGGCGTTTGGCCTTAAAGACGCCAAAGCCCTTAATAGGGACAATAATGCCAACGACCAGAACCCAGTGGATCAGGTAACGCACCCAACACATCACCAAAAGCGGCAAACCGGCCGCCATAATCCACTTGCCGCTGGCATCTAATGAAGACAGCGCCCACGTCGATAAAATTAATAAAACAATACCAAGCAAAGGACGCTGAGCCGTCATTGTAAAACCTACTTAAGAGATAATGGACTCAATAGTGTGGCCGATATTTAGCAAATGCGCATCATGATTGGCAGGCGCTGCCACCATAAGCCCGACAGGCGGACTGTTTGGTTCATGACAAGGCAAGGATAGGGCGCAACCATTCAAGAAGTTAATAATCGCAGGGTTACGCAAAATCAAGCCGTTGGCACGGAAGTACGCGTCCTCGTCTTCGAGTTCCGCAATGGTGGGGGCGACGATGGGCGTAGTAGGCAACAACAAACCATCGTAGGGGGCGAGTAAACGCTCCATCTGGGCAATCCATGTTTCACGGGTTTGTTGTAGCTCTAGGTAATCTGCCGCGCTTTGGTCTTTACCACGCAAAATGCGGGAAGCCACGCGAGGATCGTAAAGCGCCTCGTTTTTTTCGATGGACGCTTTGTGATGGAACCAAGCTTCGGCGCAGACAAAACCACCCAAACGATTGATGTAGGGCAGTTGGTCTAGTTCGGGAATTTCGACTTCGTCAATCTGAACGCCTTGGGCCTTCAGTTTAGCAACCGCTGCCTTAAACTGCGTGGTGACTACCTCATCCGCATTGTCCAACACGTAGTTAGTAGGCATGAGCAGGCGAATATGGCTAGGATCCATGGTCTCTAGGGTGGGCTCAGGTTCATTGCTGAGCACCGCATCGACCAGCGCACAACACTCTACAGACAAGGCCAAAGGACCGCTGGAATCCAAAGAATGCGAAAGAGGCATCACGCCTTCGGAAGGAATGCGTTCTGCTGTGGGCTTAAAGCCGGTAATACCACAAAAAGCCGATGGAATACGAATGGAACCGCCGGTATCCGTACCGATGGCAGCCACGGACATCCCGTCTGACACGGAGACACCTGCACCCGAAGAAGAGCCACCAGGGATGTGACCGACGTCACGATTCCATGGTGATTTGGGGGTGCCGTAATGGGGGTTGATGCCCAAGCCCGAGAAAGCGAACTCGGTCATGTTGGTGCGACCAATGATGATGGCACCGGCTTCTAGTAAGCGTTGCACCAAGGTGGCGTGTTCAGTGGCGGCCGGCGCGTCTTTAAGCAGTGCCGAGGCGCCACGGGTCACGTCGCCTTTGTAATCAAAGAGATCTTTAATAGAGATAGGAATGCCTTCCAAGGCAGAGCGTGCGAGCCCAGCTTGACGCAAAATATCAGAAGCGCGGGCTGAGGCGAGAGCTTGTTCTTTGTAGACGTTGATAAAGGCGGTAGCACCTTGACCTTTGGGGTCCTCAATGCGCGCCAACGCCTGCTCGGTGAGCTCGACGGCGGTGGTTTTACCGGCGTCTAAGGCAAGCTGTAGTTCACGGATCGTAGCAAAACGGGTAGACATATCCATATCCCTATAAATAAAAAATAACGTGGGTTAAGCGATTTCGGGTAAGAAATCGATGTCGTACTGGTGACGGATACTGCGGTTTAGGCGCGGATCGAACAGCTCCATAATGAACTGAGCTGCTGGACGAATCGTACCTATAGTCGCCACCGTGCCGCACGTCATCACGGTATGAGCGGGCATATGATCTTGTTTGAAATGTTTTTTCATTAGATCAATGGGGTGCAACAGGGTGGAAACCGAGCCGTCCTGATAAGCGACCTCTTTACCGTCTTCGATGATCCATGCACGTAATTGTAGCTCGTCCCAATGGTCGGCCACATCACTATATAACCAGGCTTCGGACGCCACGGGCTTGACACAGACTTGCTTGGAAAGCGCTCTGACCACACAGACCGCGCCTTA
>DUNB01000153.1 GCA_012839585.1 Alcaligenaceae bacterium
GCGGCAACGCCTACTGTGCGGAGTTTCTGTTACCCCTGACCCTGTTGCCAAGACTTTCTTAACTAAACCTGACAATTCTTGCCCTGTTAAGGCTCGAGGTCCTTCTAAGTCAGCACATAACCACACATCCACCTGATCCACTAAACGGCTGATCACCGCCTCTACGTCCTTATCCTTAAACATGCCTACCACCGCATAGGTTTTGGCCTGAGGAGTGGTTGGCATTTGTTTTAGGTTTTGCGCCAAAGCCCCTGCGGCATGGGGGTTGTGCGCCACATCGAGAATCACGGTGGGTTGACCTGGCAAAATTTGCATACGCCCTGGCACTGAAGCACGCAATAGGCCTTCACGTACAGAGCTGGCAGGAACGATCAATTGCATGCGTAAAGCCTCTAGCGCAGCTAAAGCGGCCGAAGCATTCAGCAACTGGTTAACGCCGCGTAGAGCGGGATACGCCAAGGCAGCACGACGTTGTTCGCGCCCAGCAAAAGCCCATTGTTGCGCATCACCTGAGTAATTGAAATCCACACCAAACTGCCATAAATCGGCACCAATTTCATCGGCATAGGCTTTGATTTTTTGAGGAGGCAGTGGGTCAGCACAAATGGCCGGTTTGCCTGGTCGGAAGATATGGGCTTTTTCCCAAGCGATCTGCTCTCGATCATCGCCGAGGTACTCCACATGATCAATATCAACGCTAGTAATAATGCTGCAATCCGCATCGACGATATTGACTGCATCCAAACGACCGCCCAGCCCCACCTCAAAGATCATGACATCAACGCGAGCCTCGTTAAACGCGCTTAAGGCTGCGAGTGTGGAGAACTCAAAATAACTCAGACTGATTTCACCGCGCGCCTGATCAATTTGGGCAAATTGACGCACAATTTGTGCATCGGAGGCTTCTTGCCCATTGATACGAATGCGCTCGTTATAACGAATCAAATGCGGTGAAGTATACAGCCCCACTTTATACCCTGCGGCCAATAAAATCGCCTCCAGCATGGCACAGGTTGACCCTTTACCATTCGTCCCCCCAACCACTATTTTTAATGCTGAGCTTTGCTTAAGCTGCAAGCTTTCTGCCACCGCATCCACACGCGTCAAGCCCATATCAATGGCCTGGGGGTGTAGTGTCTCTAGGTGTGATAACCAAAGGGATAAAGGACTAGACTGATCTAAATCGGAACGAGGCATAATATCCATCAATAAAGAAAGCGGTAGGCGCTAATGATAGCACCCACCGCCTAATAGTAAATAGCTTAGCGACTATTTACGCTTGGTAGGAGGAATGTCGGTACAAGCGCCTAAAGAAGCGGCGGCCGCCATACCAACGGATTCACCCAATGTGGGGTGTGGGTGAATGGTTTTCGCAATGTCCACCTGATCAGCGCCCATCTCAATCGCCAAGACGATTTCGCTGATTAGATCTCCTGCGCCTACCCCCACAATGCCACCACCTAAAATACGCTTGGTTTCGGCATCGAACAGCAACTTGGTGAACCCTTCGTCGCGGTTATTTGCAATCGCACGACCCGACGCCTGCCATGGGAATAGCCCTTTTTCAATGGCAATACCTTGGGCTTTGGCCTCTTCTTCGGTCAATCCTACCCAAGCCACTTCGGGGTCGGTGTAAGCCACAGAAGGAATCACACGCGCATCAAAGTACGATTTTTCACCAGCGATGACTTCGGCTGCCACGTGTCCTTCGTGTACAGCTTTGTGTGCCAACATAGGCTGGCCCACAATATCACCAATGGCATAAATGTGCGGAACATTGGTGCGCATTTGATTATCGACCGCGATAAAGCCACGCTCATCTACGGCTACACCCGCTTTTTCCGCATCAATTTTCTTGCCGTTAGGACTGCGACCTACGGCCTGCAAGACCAAGTCATAGCGTTGCGGTTCGGTGGGTGCGCCCTCTCCTTCGAAGCTTACCCAAATGCCATCTTCTTTGGCTTCGGCCGACACCGTTTTGGTGTTGAGCATCACATGATCAAAACGGTGCTTGTTCATGTTTTGCCAGACGCGCACCAAGTCGCGATCCGCGCCTTGCATCAAGCCCGACTGCATTTCCACCACATCTAAACGCGTGCCTAGGCCTGAATACACGGTACCCATTTCTAGACCAATGATGCCGCCCCCAATGATAAGCATTTTCTCTGGGATTGACTTGAGCTCTAGTGCTCCGGTGGAGTCCACAATACGCGGATCCTCTGGCAAGAAAGGCAGCTTTACCGACTGACTACCAGCAGCGATGATGGCGGACTTGAACTCAACCGTGGTGGAGTCTGTTTCGCCATCTACCTGTAGATGGTTCGGGTCGAGGAAACGACCTACCCCTGTGATCACGCTAACCTTGCGCGCTTTTGCCATACCGGCTAAGCCCTTGGTCAGCTTACCAATCACACCATCTTTGTAGCCACGTAACTGATCCACATCAATGTGGGCCTCGCCGAACTGAATCCCTTGAGTCGCCAAATCTTTGGCCGCCTCGTAGACACCCACCGTATGCAATAAGGCTTTGGAGGGAATACAACCTACGTTTAAGCAAACGCCCCCTAAGGTAGAATAGCGCTCAACCAAAGCCACCTTAAGCCCCAAATCTGCCGCACGGAACGCCGCCGAGTAACCACCCGGGCCAGAACCCAGTACCACGACATCATAGGCCTCATCCGATGCGCCAGAAGCCACGGGCGCTGCCGAAGCGGCAGCAGCAGGTGCCTTTGTTGCCTCTGTGGCAGCGGGAACCTCTACAGGATCGGCAGACGCTACTGTACTTTCTACACGCACAATCACAGAGCCTTCAGCCACCTGATCGCCCACTTTTACCAGCACCTCTTTGACAATGCCTGCGTGAGACGAAGGGATTTCCATTGAGGCCTTGTCCGATTCAACGGTGATCAAACTTTGCTCAACCTCGATGGTGTCACCTGGATTGACCAACACCTCGATCACATCTACACCATCAAAGTCACCAATATTGGGAACCAGAATATCTTGCGTACTCATGCTCTACTCCTTATTAAAGGGTGATGCGACGGAAGTCAGCAAGTAATTGACCTAGGTAGGCATTAAAGCGCGCAGCGGCCGCACCATCAATCACTCGGTGATCATAGGACAAGGACAAAGGCAGCATGAGTCGTGGCTCAAAGTCTTTGCCATTCCAGATAGGCTGCATGCTTGAGCGTGACACACCTAAAATCGCGACCTCGGGGGCGTTAATAATAGGCGTGAAATCGGTTCCACCAATGCCACCCAAGGAGGAAATGGTAAAGCAACCACCTTGCATTTGAGCAGCGGTCAATTTACCATCGCGCGCCAAAGCCGCCAATTCGCCGGTTTCTTTGGCAATTTCCAAGATGCCTTTTTTATCGGCGTCTTTGATGACGGGTACTACCAAGCCATTCGGCGTGTCTGCCGCAAAACCAATGTTGTAGTATTGTTTCAATACTAAGTTGTCGCCATCCAAAGAAGCATTAAAGGCGGGGAATTTCTTCAGTGCCGCCACAGCCGCTTTGATCAAGAAGGCCAACATGGTTAAACGTACCTCTGCACCGGTTTTCTTGCCCTCGTCATTTAACTGTTTACGGAAGGCTTCTAGTTCCGTAATGTCGGCCAAATCATTGTTGGTGACATGCGGGATCATGACCCAGTTACGATGCAAGTTAGCACCAGAGATTTTCTTGATGCGTGACAATGGCTGTATTTCGATATCACCAAAACGCGCAAAATCCACTTTAGGCCATGGCAAGACCTGGAAGTCGCCAGCAACGGTTGTTACACCTGCTGCAGGAGCGGCGCCACCTACGGTACCACCTGCCAGTGCCTGCTTAACAAAGTTACGTACGTCTTCTGGTTTAATACGGCCTTTGCTGCCGGTGCCTTTGACCAAGTGCAGATCCACACCTAATTCGCGCGCAAATTTGCGCACAGAGGGCGAAGCATGCGGCAAGTTGCGCAAGGGCACATTTGCATCCGCAAACGAGGAGGTAGGTGATTCGCGTTTAGGCGAGTCTGAGGCCATCACGCCAGCAGACGCGTTTACTACCGCCGAGGACTTTGTCTCTGGTGCCGCAGGTGCAGGTGCAGGTGCTGGAGCTGCCTTTGTTTCTGCTGGAGCTGGAGCTGGAGCTGAAGCCGAGGTCGCAGCGGGAGCATCTGTCACGGTGAGCTCTAGGATATCGGCGCCTTGAGACACTTTATCCCCCACCTTAACCAAGATACGCTGCACCACACCGGCTTGACTAGAAGGCACCTCCATGGAGGCTTTATCGGTTTCCAGCGTGATCAGGCTTTGCTCTTGTTCAATGGTGTCGCCCTCTTTGATCAACACCTCGATCACATCCACATCATGTGCATCCCCGATATCAGGCACTTTTACCATGATGGTCTGTGCGGCGGAGCTCGCCACAGCCTCTTTGGGCATCTCTTTAGATGCCTCTGCTGGCGCTGCTTTTTCCTCGGTTTGAGAAGCGGGTGCTGCAGCGGCTTGAGAGGCCTTCTCGGCCAACTCTAGGATCAAAGAGCCTTGACGGACCTTATCCCCCAATTTGACGCTGATGGATTTGACAACCCCTGCATGAGAAGCCGGAATTTCCATCGAGGCCTTATCGGACTCAACCGTAATCAAGCTGTCTTCAACGGCGATGGTATCGCCTTCGTTGACAAGGATCTCAATGACATCCACATCCTCATCACTACCGATATCTGGGACTACGACTTGAATTAATTCACTCATGAATCTCTCCCTTTTTAAACGTGATGAGGGTTAGGCTTATTGGCATTAATGCCATATTTTTGCATTGCCTCTACCACTTTATCTTTACTGATCTTGCCTTCGTCAGCTAAGGCACGTAGTGCACTTAGGGTCACAAAGTAGCGATCCACCTCGAAGTGCGAGCGCAGTTTAGAACGGAAGTCAGAGCGACCATAGCCGTCCGTGCCCAAGACACGATAGGTACGACCTTCGGGGATGAAGGCACGAATCTGATCCGCAAAAGCTTTGATGTAATCCGTTGAAGCAATAATAGGACCGGTAGTCTGTTCTAGCTGTGTAGTGACATAAGGCTTAGGTGGGTTAGCATCGGTTGGGTTTAGCAAGGCATAACGCTCACAATCTAAACCTTCGCGTCGTAACTCGGTAAAGCTGGTTGCACTCCATACATCAGAGCCAATGCCCCAGTCTTTTTGCAACAAGTCTTGTGCTGCGATCACTTCGCGCAGGATAGTACCGGAGCCCATCAACTGTACCTTGTGTTCACCGTCTACAGACTTAAACTTGTACATACCACGCAAGATACCGTCTTCGTCACCTTGTCTTAGGCCTGGGTGTGCGTAGTTTTCGTTCATCAAGGTGATGTAGAAGTACACATCCTCTTGCTTTTCAGCCATGCGGTATAAACCGTTACGGATGATCACGGCAACTTCGTGCGCAAAGGTTGGGTCATACGACACACAGTTCGGAATCACAGAGGCCTGAATATGGCTTTGACCGTCTTCGTGCTGTAGGCCTTCACCGTTTAGCGTAGTGCGACCTGCGGTGCCACCTAATACAAAACCACGCGCCTGCATATCACCTGCTGCCCATGCCAAGTCACCAAAACGCTGGAAACCAAACATGGAGTAGTAGATGAAGAAAGGAATCATGATGCGGTTGTTACTGGAGTAAGACGTTGCCGCCGCAATCCAGGAGCTAAATGCACCGAGTTCGTTAATCCCTTCTTGGAGTAACTGACCGTTTTTGGTTTCACGGTAGTACATCACCTGGTCTTTATCTACCGGTGTGTATTTTTGACCATCTGGTGCGTAAATACCAATCTGACGGAACAGACCTTCCATACCAAAGGTACGGGACTCATCCGCCAAAATAGGTACTACACGTGGACCTATTTGTTTATCACGTAATAGCTGATTCAACACGCGCACAAAAGCTTGTGTGGTAGAGATCTCACGGCCTTCAACGGTGGGCTCTAGCACCGCTTTAAAGGTGTCTAGGGCAGGCGCTGCCAGATACTCGTCCGCTTTGACACGTCGTTTGGGCAAGTAGCCGCCCAACGCTTGACGATGCTCGTGCAGGTATTTCATCTCTGCTGAGTCAGCCGCCGGTTTGAAGTAAGGGACTTCTTCTAAGCGATCATCAGGAATAGGAATGTTGAAGCGATCGCGGAAGTCACGCAGAGCCTCTACGTCTAGGCTCTTTTGCTGGTGACTTGGGTTTTTAGCCTGACCTACATGGCCCATGCCGTAACCTTTAATGGTTTTGGCTAAGATCACAGTAGGCTGACCAGTATGTTTGGTTGCCGAGTCAAAGGCGGCATAGACTTTATACGGATCATGACCACCGCGATTCAGGCGCCAAATATCCTCATCGCTCATGCGACTGACCATTTCGAGCAGTTTAGGATGCTTACCAAAGAAGTGCTCGCGTACGTAGGCACCATCATTGGCTTTGTAGGCTTGATATTCACCGTCAATAGTGTCTTCCATGACCTGGCGCAAAATGCCTTCTTTGTCACGGGCCAAGAGCGGATCCCAATAGCCACCCCAGATCAATTTGATCACGTTCCAACCACCACCACGGAACACACCTTCTAGTTCCTGAATGATTTTGCCGTTACCACGAACCGGGCCATCCAAACGTTGCAGGTTACAGTTCACCACGAAAATCAAGTTATCTAGGTTTTCGCGGGCGGCCAAACCAATAGCACCTAAGGATTCTGGCTCATCCATTTCGCCATCACCCAAAAACACCCATACTTTACGGCCGGAAGTGTCTGCAATGCCACGAGCATGTAAATATTTTAAAAAGCGAGCTTGGTAAATACCCATCAATGGGCCCAAGCCCATGGATACAGTCGGAAACTGCCAAAAATCAGGCATCAACTTGGGGTGGGGATAGGACGACAAGCCTTTACCATCCACCTCTTGGCGGAAGTTATCGAGCTGCTCTTCATCCAAACGCCCTTCTAAGTAGGCGCGAGCATACATACCGGGGGAGGTGTGACCTTGGAAATACACTAAGTCACCGCCCTGCTCCTCGTTATCGGCTTTCCAAAAGTGGTTTTGACCACATTCGATCATGGTAGCTAAGGAGGCAAAGGAAGCAATGTGACCACCTA
>DUNB01000154.1 GCA_012839585.1 Alcaligenaceae bacterium
CAGAAAAACTACAAAATCTTTGATGCCTCCTTTGACACCCAAAGCTATGTGGCCGATCAAATCCGTCCCGAACTGCTCGAATCCTATAGGGAAACCATCAACAAACGCTTAGCAGCCCAACATGTGAACTTCAATCTGTTGGTACAGCGTATCCGGCATGCGCTCAGCACACCTACCCAAGAGCAATGGGAGTGGGACCAAGAAGAAGGTCTGGTTGATGGACGTCGTCTGAGCCAATTGATCAGCTCTCCTATGGAAAGACGCCTATTTAAAATTCCGCAGCCCCAACATAACAACCCTTGCAGCGTCAGCTTTTTGATTGATTGTTCCGGTTCCATGAAAGGCAATGCGGAAACCGTCACCCTGATGGTGGACCTATTGAGCCGCGCGATAGAACGCAGCGGCGCCAAAACCGAGGTATTGGGCTTTTCAACCAATGCGTGGAATGGTGGCAGACCGTATAGACGATGGATGTCACGCGGTCGCAAGCCCCAACCGGGTCGACTGAACGAAGTGGACCTACGTATCTTTAAAGACGCCGACACGGCGTGGCGCCATGCCAATCGATCCATCATGGCCTTGTTAAAGCTCGATCTTTATCGAGAAGGCATTGATGGCGAAGCCGTGCACTGGGCTTGTCAGCGCTTACTGAGCCAATCCACCCAGCGTAAGTTGCTATATGTAATCTCTGACGGATCACCCATGGATAGCGCAACCAATCTCGCCAATGATGACTATTACCTGGATAACCACCTACAACAGGTGCTGGCCCACTACGAAAAACAAGGCGTAGAGATTTGCGGCTTAGGGATTGGTTTAGACCTAAGCAAACTGTACAAAAAATACCTGATTGCGGATCTACACAAAGGCTTAGACAACCACTTTATCAATGATTTTGTGGATAGCCTGCGGCGTTTACGTTAAAGCTTTTTAGCGGATCAAGGAACAAGTTCGCGTAAGACCGTTTCGACCCCGCTAAGGCTTAAACGTTGTCTTATGGCTTAGGAGCTGTCCTAAGAGGCGCCATGATTACTTATGCGCTGCCTTAAGGGCTAAACGTTGCCTTAACGATTAGCCCACGTTCTCTTTTTCCTCGATGCGCATCAACGCCTGAGCGGCGCGCTGTAAAGCAGGCAATGCTGCCAAGGCTTTATCCGCCGTCATGCGCATGATGGGGGCTTGGGTCGCCACCGCCATATTAGAGCGACTACCGTCAGCACGGGGCACCAACACCGCTACGCAAAACAATCCGGGTAGAAATTCCTCGTTATCAAAGGCATAGCCCTGTTCGCGTACCTTATCGAGCTCGAGTTCGAGTTCCTCTAGCGTTTGAATGGTGTTTTTGGTGTAGGTCTCAAACGGCACGTTTTCTAATAAACGACGACGTTGGGACGGAGTCTTTTGCGCCAACAACACCTTGCCACTGGCAGAACAATGCACCGGCACCTTGGAACCAGGACGCAAATAAAAGCGCAAAGGCGCCTCGGTTTCGACCCGATCCAAATAAAGCACCTCGTTGCCTGATAACGCAGTGAGGTTACAGCTTTCGCCTAATTCATTACCCAAGGCTTTAAGCACCGCATGGCGCGCACCGTATTTGGTGTCATTAAACAACAGATTTTCCGCCAAACGACGCAAACGACCACCTACACAGTAATGCCGTCCGTCTGTATCACGCGTCAGCATATCGGAGCCTTCTAACTGCTGCAGCATACGATGCACGGTCGGCTTAGGCAGATCGGTTCTATCCACCAAGTCCTGCAGAGAAAAAGATTGATCCTGCTCTGCGATTAGCTCTAAGAGACTAAACAGACGCATTGTCGGCGTATCACCCGTAATTTTGATCAGCTCCTGCGAGGCTGACTGTTGGATTTCATTCATTCAAGCCACCAAAAAATTCATTATCTAGAACACATAATACCAAAAAATAGCGCAAACCATTGACCAGAGTCATAATTATCGTTAAATTTAACAAAAACAAATAAACGAAACTAAAAATACCGATAATCGAGACAAAGAGGCAATGCCATGCAACTACTAGAGCGATTGATTCAATCCGCCAAACAAAGTCCGGCCCGTATCGTAGTCTGCGAGGCCACGGACCCACGTATCTTACAGGCGGCGCATCAAGCCCAACAACAAGGTATCGCTCAGATGATCCTCGTAGGCGATCGTAATCAGATCACCCATACCGCTACCCAGCTACAGTTAGATATCTCAAATATTGAGATAGAGGATCCCGCCACCTCTGCAAAAAAAAATGCGCTCTGCAGCGCCTTAGTCAAAAAACGAGCCCATAAAGGCGTGACCGAAGAAAAAGCACAGACCGCTCTTTTAGACCCTTTATGCTTTGCCTCTATGTTAGTACAGTGCGGTTACGCCGACGGTTCAGTTGCCGGTGCAGTGTACAGTACCGCCAATGTAGTACGCAGTGCCTTACAGTATATAGGACAAGCTCAGGATGCCGATTTGGTCTCTAGCTTTTTCTTGATGTTACTCAATCTGCCACATCATCCGGTACAAAAAGGCGTGATTTTTAGCGACTGTGGACTGATCATTGACCCCACAGAAGAACAACTCGCGGCGATTGCTCTGGCTGCCGTAAAAAGCGCGCAAACTCTACTACAGACCGAGCCCCGCGTCGCCATGCTCAGTTTTTCTACAGCCGGTAGCGCGCGCCACCCTTTTGTCACCAAAGTGGTTCATGCTGCCCAGCGCGTCAAAGCCGCTTTGCCCGATCTGGCCATTGATGAAGACGTGCAGTTTGATGCCGCCATCATCCCAGAAATCGCCGCGAAAAAACTCAAAAACTCCGCGGTCAATGGCGAGGCCAATGTGTTTATTTTCCCCGATCTGAATGCAGGCAACATCGGCTATAAGATAGCCGAACGCCTAGGGGGCGCTCAAGCCATCGGCCCTTTATTACAGGGCCTAGCCAAACCCGCCAATGACTTATCCAGAGGATGTAGCGTTCAAGACATTTTCTCTGTCATTGCCATCACCACCTTACAAGCCCAAAGCAGGAACAATTAATGAGTCTATTGGCGACTAGCCTTTTACTTTTGGTCATTGCCCTTGGTACCTATTTTCAGACGGTGACCGGGTTTGGGCTCGCTATGATTGTGATCGGCATCAGCAGTGGTGCCTCGCTAACCTCTGTGCCTTTTATCGCCACCGTGGTTAGCCTGATTAGCTTGGTCAATAGTGCTGTCGCCTTACCCAGGCATTTGCATCATATCGACTGGCGTTTAGCGAATACCACCTTGTTGGGCATTGTGCCCTCCAGTGTGATTGGCGTGGTGCTGCTCAATTACCTCAATACCCAAGCCTCCAGTGTGCTGGAGTTTTTATTGGGGGCGGTGATTGTTTACAGCGGCATCAGCTTTGCCCTGCGTCCGCGCCAGCGCAAAACCGAATCTAGCCTGAAGTCCTTTTTTATAGTGGGCTTTGTGTCTGGTTTGTGTGGCGGACTGTTTGGTATGCCGGGACCACCCATTATTTTCCACCTATACCGACAACCTCTAGAAATGCCGGTGATACGCAACATGCTGTTGCTGATCTTTGCCTGTACCTCTTTTTCTAGAACCTTTTACGAAGTCATTACCACCGGCCTGGACAAAGACACCTTAATCATTTCAGCCATTGCGGTGCCTTGTGTGGCGCTGGTTACCCTATTGGCTCAACGCTACCCACCTGCGATCAGTGCCACCACCTTACGCCGCATCACCTTTATCACCTTAGTGATCATTGGTTTGGGGCTGATTATGGGAAGTATTAAAAATTTAGGCCTTTTTTAGCATTTTTCGAAACAAAACGTATTGATAAATAAAACACCAAGCGTAAAATACCAATAAACCGCATATCATTTAGGAATCACTATGGGTGCTACTACCGTTCACTCCGCGGCAAAATCAGGGGGCATCAAACCTACCTTAGCCAAAGAGCAACCAAAAGACCTCTTTCAAAAGCCCTCTTTATGGCAGGGCTTGGCACTAGCCACCGGTTTGGCCTTGGTGTCTACCGTGCTAGGCAAATGGATGCCCACCGTAGGCGCACCCGTGTTTGCGATCCTGTTGGGCTTGCTGATACGTAACACCATGGGCATGATGCCGATCTTTCAGCCTGGGTTGACCTTTGCATCGAAAAAAGTCTTGCAGTGGTCCATTATTGCTCTGGGCTTTGGTTTGAGCTTTGGACAGGTACTACAAACCGGCTTGGAGTCCCTTTGGGTCACTTTGATCACCATTGCCGTTGCCTTTACCGTAGCCGCCTTATTAGGTAGAGCCTTAGGTGTACCGGATAAATTACGTACGCTAATCGGTGCCGGTACCGCAATTTGTGGTGGTTCCGCCATTGCTGCCGTCGCCCCCATTATCAAACCCGAGGACCACGAAACCGCTTTTGCGATCTCTACGATTTTCCTATTTAACGTGGTCGCGGTATTGGTGTTCCCCTTTTTCGGGCACCTATTAAATATGTCGGATATCGGTTTTGGTCTATGGGCCGGTACTGCCATTAATGACACCTCCTCTGTCGTGGCGGCCGCCTACAGCTACAGCGCCGAAGCCGGTGATTACGCCACCATCGTAAAACTCACCCGCGCTACCTTCATTATTCCGATCTGTTTGTTCTATGTGTTCCTAGAACTCAGACGTCAAAAACAAGAAGGCACGAACTTTAGCCTCAGCCGTTTGATCCCTTGGTTTATTGTCTGGTTTGTGGTGGCTTCCGCCATACGTTCTACCGGCTTGATCCCTGCGGAAATCCTATCCATCCTACAGGTCATGGCCAAGTTTCTGATGGTCCTAGCTCTGGCCGCAATTGGTTTATCCAGCAACATGCGCATGATGGCCCGCACCGGCTGGCAACCCGTCGCCCTAGGCTTACTGACGGAAACTGCTACCCACACG
>DUNB01000016.1 GCA_012839585.1 Alcaligenaceae bacterium
CGCTAACGGAGCCCCCGCCACTGAGACTTTCGGGTGCACCATTTCTACTGCCGTGTTGTAACCGCGGCGCACCTCACCCCGTAAACGCAGGGTATTGCCCACTGCGAACTGATTAATTTGGTTGGGATAGAAATGCAAAAGGCGAACTAAAAGTTCGCCACTGTGATCGCGGACTAATGCCTGTAACTGCCGCCGGGGTCGCTGCACAATATGCTGATTAACGACAGTGCCCTCGATCTGGGCATATTCACCAACGGCTAGCGACGCGATCTCATAAATCTGTGTTTGATCCTCGTAGCGCAGAGGCAAATGCACAATAAAATCCATGTCCTCGATCAAACCCAGTTTTTCTAAGAGCTGGGCTTGTGTCGGTTTTTTGGTTTTTTTTGTGTCCTTGGCCTCTGGCAACGATTCGCTCATGGCCTTAAATAACCAAAATGGCTTCTACTTCGAACTGCGCATTTTTAGGCAAGCTGGCCACACCCAGTGTAGAACGTGCTGAGTAAGGCTCAGGCATGACCTCGGCCATGATGGCGTTCACGCTGGCGAATTTACTTAAATCCGTTAAGAACAGGTTTAGCTTCACCACGTTTTCTAGCGAACCACCTGCTGCAGCAATCACTGCAGTCAGGTTATCAAAGCACTGGCGAACTTGGGCCTCGAAATTATCCGACACCAATTCCCCAGTTTTGGGGTCTAAGCCAATTTGACCGGACACATATACGGTTTTACCGCCTGTTACGGCAACGGCTTGAGAGTAAGGTCCTACCGCGGCTGGAGCAGCATCTGTTTGAATAATTTGTTTACTCATGAATGGCCTTTAGGCTAAAAATTTAGGTACAGATTTGATTTTACGCAGTAAAGCGTGAAATGAACAAGCACAGCGCCTTGTGACCTATTTATTTTTCCACAAAAGCACGCTCAATCACGTAGTCACCCATCTGCCCCACTCCGGGAGAGATCGTCAAACCACGCTCATTTAATAAATTACTAATGTCGGTCAGCATCGCAGGACTACCGCAGATCATGGCACGATCGAATTCCGGATCAATCGGAGGCAGATTTAAGTCCTCATACAGCTTGCCGGTTTCAATCAGATGCGTAATACGGCCTTCATTGCGGAACGGCTCACGTGTCACGGTGGGGTAGTACACCAGCTTTTCTCGGATCAGTTCACCAATGTATTCATGATTAGGGAGCTCTTTTTCGATGAAATCGCTATAAGCCAGTTCGCTGACATAGCGTACACCGTGAATCAAGATCACTTTTTCAAAGCGCTCGTAGGTTTCTGGGTCTTGGATGATGCTCATGAAAGGAGCCAAGCCCGTGCCGGTAGCAAACAAATATAAGTTACGGCCAGAACGCAAATCATCCACTACAAGCGTGCCGACTGGCTTGCGGCTCATGAGGATTTCATCCCCTTCTTTGATGTGCTGAAGCCTTGAGGTCAGAGGACCATCTGGAACTTTAATGCTCAAAAACTCTAGATGTTCTGCATAGTTGGGACTGACCACACTATAGGCACGCATCAACGGTTTACCATCTACCTCTAGGCCAATCATCACAAAGTGACCATTCGTAAAGCGTAAAGCGGTATCACGGGTGGTGGTGAAAGAGAAAAGAGAATCATTCCAGTGGTGGACACTGAGTACAGTTTCAGTATTAAAGGCAGCCATAAATCAATCGATATAAAGTGAATTAATGCGCACTAGTTTAACCCCGAATGCGGGGAAAACCCTAGTGTCTAAGACCCTAACAAAATAACAGCTTTGTACACCCCTCATTTAATACTGATCAAAACAAGTCAAAAGAGTTCAAAAAATGTGGTTTTTTATACGGAAAAACCCTTGCTGCTTTTAAGAGGCTCTGCTATCGTATCACTGTAGATGATAATCATTATCATTTAGAATTAGATCAACACCTCCCACTATTGGAGTTAACGAATGCGCTTAAAACCTTCGATTCGTACTTTGCTAGGCAGCTTCGCCTTGGTTTCTGTTGGTATGACAGCAGCCCCTGTGTTTGCCGCAGATGAGATCAACCTTTACACCACGCGCGAGCCGCGCTTGATCCTGCCACTATTAGAGTCGTTTACGGCCGATACACAGATCAAAGTCAACACCGTTTTTGTTAAAGACGGCCTGATCGAGCGCGTTAAAACAGAAGGCGAGCAGTCCCCTGCCGACATTCTGATGACGGTTGATATTGGTAACCTGCTTGATTTGGTCCAAGCGGACATCACCCAGCCGATTGAGTCCCAAACACTACAAGCCGCTATTCCAGAAAACTTACGTGGTAAAGACAATCAGTGGTTCACTCTGTCCATGCGTGATCGCGTGGCTTATGTAGCGGCTGATTTAGAGGATGTGAATGAACTCACCTACGAGGACTTTGCCGATCCACGCTGGAAAGGCAAGGTGTGCATTCGCTCTGGTCAGCACCCGTACAACACCGCGATGATTGCCGCCATGATCGCCCATAATGGCGCAGAGGCCACCGAGCAATGGCTTCGTGATGTCAAAGCCAACCTAGGCCGTAAAGCTGCTGGGGGGGATCGCGATGTAGCGCGTGATATCTTAGGAGGCATTTGTGATATCGGAATTGCTAATGCTTATTATGTAGGTCGTATGAAAAACGAAGACCCCAAGTCTGACGCCTACAAATGGGGGCAGGCTATCAAAGTCATTCGCCCAACTTTTAAATCTGGCGGTGGCACCCACGTGAATATTTCCGGCGCGGCCGTTGCTAAACATTCGCCCAACAAAGACAATGCGGTTAAACTACTGGAATACTTGGTATCCGATAAGGCTCAAAGCCTTTACGCTAAAGCGAACTACGAATACCCTGTCAAAGCCGGTGTAGAGCTTGACCCTGTGGTTGCCAGTTTTGGTGAGCTTAATGTGGATCAACTCCCCCTTACAGAAATCGCCAAGCATCGTAAACTAGCTAGTGAGCTAGTAGATAAAGTTGGATTTAACAACTAAATCCTCCCTCTCTACTCAGGCCGCTGACTCTGTTTTACAGGCTCAGCGGCCTCTGTGTGTTTACAAACCCTTTTTAAGACTGTTTTCTATGCGCTCGCAGCAAAGCGTGGGCAAGGTATGGCATATCGCTGCCTTGTTAATCACCACTATTGTTTTAGCTCCTGTTCTGGTCTTGGCATGGCATGCCCTCCAAGGCTCTACGGAACACTGGCAACACCTTATACATCACGTCCTACCTGTGGCCTTTAGCAATACGGTGTTGTTATTGATTGGGGTAGGTATATTAGTGACCGCATTAGGCGTAGGCAGCGCATGGCTTATCACCGCCTATCAATTCCCCACTCGGGGGATCGTCTCGTGGGCGTTATTATTACCACTGGCCGTTCCCACCTATATTGTGGCCTTTGCCTATCTGGATATTCTGCACCCTATTGGGCCAGTCCAGACACTTATCCGAGACATTCTGGGCTACACCAGCCCGCGCCAGTTCCGTTTGCCCGATCTACGATCCTTACCAGGTGCCATCTTTTTATTGGGTTTTGTGCTGTACCCCTATGTGTACCTGAGCACGCGCGCTATGTTCGCTACCCAAGCCGCCAGCCTGATAGAGGCGGCCCGTGTGTTGGGCGAAAGCCAACGCACCGTGTTCTACCGTGTGGCCTTGCCCATGGCCAGACCCGCCGTTGCCGTTGGGGTTAGCTTGGCTTTGCTGGAAACCTTGAACGACATCGGAGCCTCTGAGTTTCTGGGGATTCAAACCCTGACGGTATCGATTTATACCACCTGGGTGACACGTTCTGATTTAGCCGGTGCCGCTCAAATTGCCCTGTCCATGCTGGCGATTATTGCCGCCCTGATTATGGTGGAGCGTTACGGGCGCCGTCATCAACGCTATACACAAAACCAGCGCTCACACCCGGTCAAGCCGTTGGAACTAAAAGGCACCGCGGCACTGATCGCAATGGGGTTGGGCTGGGCGCCCGTGATTATTGGGTTTGTTGCCCCTGCTTTGTACCTGATCAGTGAAAGCTATAAACACATTCATCTGACTGGAGCGGTCTCGGATCAGTTGCTCTCTAGCGCTTGGAACACCGTACGTGTTGCACTCATCGCCACCGTTGTGACGATTAGCGCCGGTTTGGTCGTCGCCTGGGCAGCTCGTACCGTACGTTACGGTCAGCGCCAACGCCTTGCCGTGAGGGTGACACGTTTAGCCTCTATAGGTTACGCGGTCCCAGGCACCGTGCTGGCCATTGGTATGCTTAGCCCCTTGGTGTTTTTTGATGCCTCATTCAATACCGTGCTGTCTTGGTTTAAACAAACTCCACCTCAGCTCTTTTTGATGGGCTCAACCGCCGCATTGATTCTTGCATATGCGATTCGTTTTTTAGCGATCTCTGCAGGCGGTATTGAAGCGGGTTTATCACGCATCCCCCCTTCCATAGAGCAAGCCTCACGTCTGTTAGGCGAAAGCCCCAGCGGCACCTTAAAACGCGTGCACTTACCCCTGCTCCGTCCAGCTCTAGGCGCAGCAGCTTTATTGATCTTTGTTGACACCATGAAAGAGCTGCCCGCAACGCTGATGTTGCGGCCCATGAACTTTGAGACCTTGGCCACCTGGCTCTATGCGGAAGCTGCCCGAGGTACTTATGAAGAAGGTGCGGTCGCTGCCTTAGCCATTGTGATTGCAGGTTTAATTCCTGTTATCCTTTTAGCTAAGTCTCAGTTAGACCCTCGCCGCGCTTAATAGGGATAGTCTGTATGTCGATAGCAAATGATAACTACTTAGATTTACAACGCGTGTCACTGGCCTACAACACGCCAGAGGGCCTGAAGCCCGTTGTAAACCATTTGAACCTACAATTGGCCCAAGGGCACATTGGTTGCTTACTGGGGGCGTCCGGCTGCGGTAAAACCACTGTCCTACGTGCTATTGCTGGTTTTGAGCCGCTGCGCGACGGTACCATTCATCTTAATCAGCGCTTGCTGTCCTCCGCTTACGAAACCGTGGTTCCAGAAAATCGCAACGTGGGCATGATGTTCCAAGACTATGCGCTGTTTCCCCACCTTAGCGTAGAGAAAAACATCGCTTTTGGTTTACGCAAACGCGACAAACACCAGCGTCGTGCTCGTACCGAAGAGATGTTGGAACTAGTCGACTTAGAGGACCTTGCCAAACGCTATCCACACGAGCTGTCCGGTGGGCAACAGCAGCGCGTGGCCTTAGCCCGAGCCTTAGCCCCAGAACCGTCTCTCTTGCTCTTGGACGAGCCGTTTTCAAACCTCGACGTAGATACCCGAGAGCGCTTAGCGTTTGAGGTCCGTGAGATCCTACAAAAAACCGGCTTAACCGCTATTTTGGTCACTCATAACCAAGCCGAGGCCTTTGCGATTGCAGATCGTATTGGTGTGATGCAGGATGGTCGAATTGTGCAGTGGGATACGGCTTATGGCTTGCACAACAATCCCGTCAATGAATTTGTGTCTGATTTTGTGCGTCGAGAGGCTCTATTGAATCAGCGAGCACAGGCCTTAACTCGTGGTGAGGCGGCCTAGCTCGCTGTAATGTTTATTCGGTTTTAGGTCGTGTTTATGATTTAAAAGCGATGACTGACCAATTAAGGCCCAGCACGTGCCCCCGGCATTCAGACCGGGAATGTATTAATTGCCGATCCGTATAACCGGATCAATCACAATAGCAGGCAATCTAATACCGTAGGACCGATCATCATGGTGACGATGCGAATACGAACGGTGATGTGATGGGCGGCAATCCCGTTTTTCTTTGTAGCGCCCATCTTTTTTATACTCACGTTTTACTTTGCAACGCCCATCCCAGTACTCATAGCTCGATGGCTTGCCGGAATAATAGCCTTTATGACCGTGATAGTGCTTATGCCCAGGGTCGGCGTTGGCCACAGCAGATAGGCAAATCAGTGCTCCCGCCATCATCCATCGATTTATTTTCATTGTATACCTCGTAGAGTGAACTAGACCCTGTCAGTGTAGCCCTCGGGCACAGAAAATGATTGAGCAAGCTTGAGCAGGTATGACAAAACATGACAAACACACCATCAAAAAAAAGCCCAGCATCACGACTGGGCTTTTTTATTGCGATGTTTGCGCCTCTACGAGGAGCCAATGATGACTACAGGGTATAGTACATATCAAACTCAACCGGGTGTGGCGTCATACGCAAGCGGTTGACTTCCTGCATTTTCAGATCAATGTACGCATCGATCATTTCATTGCTAAAGACACCACCACGAGTTAAGAACTCACGATCATTATCCAAATAACCCAGCGCTTGTTCTAAGGACTCACAAACGGTTGGGATTTTTGCATCTTCCTCGGGAGGCAGGTCGTACAAGTTTTTATCTGCGGCATCCCCTGGGTGGATTTTATTTTGAATACCGTCCAAACCCGCCATCAATAGCGCTGCAAAAGCCAAATAGGGGTTTGCCATGGGGTCAGGGAATCGAGCCTCTACACGACGCGCTTTAGGGTTGCTGACATAAGGAATACGAATGGAAGCAGAACGGTTGCGAGCCGAATACGCCAGTTTTACGGGCGCCTCGAAGTGAGGCACTAAGCGCTTGTACGAGTTAGTCGTCGGGTTAGTGATGGCATTTAACGCACGCGCATGATGAATGATGCCGCCAATGTAGTACAACGCGGTTTCAGAAAGGCCCGCATAGCCATCACCGGCAAAAATATTCACCCCATCTTTCCAAATGGATTGGTGCACATGCATCCCTGAACCATTATCACCAATCACCGGTTTAGGCATAAAGGTCGCGGTTTTACCATACACATGCGCCACGTTATGCACAGTGTATTTAAGGATTTGGTTCCAATCCGCGCGTTTGACCAAGGTAGAAAAAGTCGTACCAATTTCGAGCTGCCCTGCGGCGGCAACCTCGGAGTGATGGATTTCAACCGGTACACCTTGCTGTTCTAAGAGCAGGCACATCTCAGAACGTAAATCATGATGATGATCTACGGGAGGTACAGGCGAATAGCCGCCTTTGTGACCGGGACGATAGCCCAAGTTTTTGCGGTTCTCGTAAGCCGCGCCCGTTGACCAGGGTGCGGTGCTAGAGTCAATATGCACAAAGCTGCCCGAAGGATCATCATTCCAGCGAATACCATCAAATACGAAGAACTCTGGTTCTGGACCAAAGTAAGCTGTATCACCAATACCGGTAGACTGCAGGTACATTTCGGCGCGTTTGGCTATAGATCGAGGATCACGGTCGTAACCGTTAAGATCGGCGGGATCGACCACATCGCAGCTAAACACCAAGGTGGCTTCTTCCCGGAAAGGATCAAAGCGTACGCTATCCAAATCCGGCATCAACAACATATCGGAGGCCTCGATGCCTTTCCAGCCGGGCATGGAGGAACCATCAAAAGGGATCCCCCCTTCGATTAGGTCCTCGTCAAAACGATGTGCGGGAATAGTCAAATGGTGTTCACGGCCTTGGGTGTCCGTAAAGCGAAAATCCACAAAAGCAATATCGTTTTCTGCAATCCTGTTTAGGATTTCATCGGCGGTAGACATGAGAGCTCCAAATAATTATCAAAACAGGTCTGACCCTTTGGCCAAATCCTAGGTATTAATTTTAAATCATTCTACAGACCCTACGGGGCTTTTTCCAAACTTAGCGTAAAAAATAGTCAGGACCCCTTAGTCTAAGAAGAGTTCTTGTAAGTCGGTTAAAAAACGCCAACCCAAATCAGAGGCCTTGATACGCGATGGGTGCGGATCCAGTAAGCCTTTTTCGATGGCTTTTCGTATCGTAGGTAAGATCACGCTGAGCGACTGCCCCGTGCGTTCCTCAAAGTACGTGGCAGGCACCCCATCACGCAGACGTAATGCATTGAGCATGAACTCAAAGGGTAAGTCTGCGGCGTCTATTGTGCGATCCTCGGCCAAGTGCGAACCGTCTCTCAGCACGGCCTGATCCATCCAGCTTTGCGGACTACGCACACGCGACTGACGAATGATGCGATCAGGAAAAGACAGCTTGCTGTGCGCCCCCGGACCAATACCTAAATAATCACCAAATTCCCAATAGTTACGATTGTGCTCGGCTTGGAAGCCTGGTTTGGCATAAGCGGATACCTCGTAATGCTCATAGCCATGATCTGCTGTGAGCTGAATCAACGCATCTTGCATTTGCGCACTGTCATCTTCCGAGGGCAACACGGGTGGGTACTTGGCAAAAACCGTATTCGGCTCTAAGGTCAGGTGATACAACGACAAATGTGAGGTATCAAAGCTGAGCGCCGTTTCAATATCCACCAGAGCGGCCTCTACCGACTGTTTAGGCAAGGCATACATCAGATCTAGGTTTACGCGCTCTACCGCATCCAAGGCAAAGCCAATGGCAGCTTTGGCCTGTTGTGCGTCATGAATACGCCCTAGTGCCTGTAGCGCCTGGTCGTTAAAACTTTGGACACCCAAAGAGATGCGATTGATACCGCTTTGACCATACGCACTAAAACGAGCCGCTTCAGCTGTGCCTGGGTTCGCCTCGAGGGTGATTTCTGCGGTGGGTTGTAAAGGCAAATAAGCGCGCAATAGGCTGAGCATCTCCTCAATGGCAGAAGCACTCAGTAAACTCGGCGTCCCGCCCCCTATAAACACCGACACCACCTGACGCCCCCACACCAAAGGCAAGGCTTGCTCTAAATCGGCACGCAGTGCGTTTAAATAGTCCGCCTCTGGGAGAGTTTCTGGCATTTTGTGCGAATTAAAATCGCAATAAGGGCACTTGCGCACGCACCAAGGCACGTGCACATATAAAGCTAAAGGAGGTAAGCTGGTCAGCAAAGGGCGATCTGTGATTGCCCCTGCTCGAATCCGAACAGTAGGTATGGTCTGCATCATGAAGCTTGAATATCAGCCAAACGTTTTACCAAGATTTTGAGGGCTTGGGCACGATGACTAAAGTGATTCTTTTGTTCTGGTGAAAGTTGCGCCGCGGTACAGTCTAAGCTGGGCACGAAAAACAGGGGATCATAGCCAAAGCCATTATTACCTTTAGCGGTATCAGCGACCTCTCCCCACCAAAGCCCTTCGGCAATAATGGGGCGTGGATCATCAGGACTGTTCACATACACCAAAACCGAGACAAAACACGCTCTGCGGTTTTCTATCCCTTGTAAGCGCTGTAATAAGTAAGCGTTATTATCGGCATCACCTTGCCCGGCCTCATTCATGGCCGCATACCGCGCCGAATAGACACCAGGCGCCCCATCTAAAGCCTGCACACACAGGCCTGAATCGTCCGCTACCGCAGGCAAGCCCGTTGCCGCACTGGCATGACGTGCTTTGGCCAGCGCATTTTCCACAAAGGTGCCAAAAGGCTCCTCGGCCTCTGTGACGCCAAGCTGCCCCTGAGCCACAACTTCTAGCTTAAGACCTTCGAATAAGGACTGGAACTCAGCCAACTTACCGGCATTATTGGAAGCAAGTACAATTTTTCGCATAAATAGAGCGCTTTTCAGTGGTGTAATTAATAATGAATGCCTTCATTCGCTAAGGCGCTTTTTTGTAAAGCCAACAACTGGCCCACGCCTTGCTGAGCATAATCCAATAGGGTATTTAGTTCGCTGCGATCAAAACAACGCCCCTCGGAAGTCCCTTGGACCTCGACAAAGTGCATGGCACCGTTCATCACAATGTTCACATCAGCATCGCAGCTAAAGTCTTCTTCGTAATCCAAGTCCAACAGCGTTTGCCCCTCTACCATACCCACAGACACCGCCGCCACCTGATCCATAATCGGATTTTTTTCAATCAAATCGTCTTCAAGCAAGCGATTAACCGCCAAGGCCGCCGCCACCCATGCCCCGGTGATGCTGGCACAACGGGTGCCGCCATCGGCTTGCAACACATCACAGTCAATTTGAATCGTGCGCTCGCCCAACGCGGACAAATCAAACACCGCACGCAGGCTGCGTCCAATCAAACGTTGAATTTCTTGGGTGCGCCCACTTTGTTTACCTCGGGCCGCCTCGCGATCCGAGCGCGTATGCGTAGAACGAGGCAACATGCCATATTCGGCGGTAACCCAGCCCTGTCCCTTGTCTTTTAAAAAAGGAGGCACCTTATCCAGTACGCTGGCATTACACAGCACATGGGTTTCCCCCATTTTGATCAGTACAGAACCTTCGGCGTATTTGCTAAAACCGGTTTGGATTTCGACCGGTCGCAGCTGCTTAACGTCACGGCCTTCTGCTCGTTGCTTTTCCATATTTACTATCCCCCTTAAAAGCTCTAGTGTACTACGAGCGCGCCTCTAGCCTACAATAAGGCCTTGGGATATTTAGTTAAGGGAATACTATGATTCGCAGCATGACAGCGTTTGCTAATACTCGCACAGAGTTAGATCTCGGTGCTATACAAATGGAAATTCGTAGCGTCAATAACCGCTATCTTGATTTACACCTACGCCTACCCGAAGAACTTCGTTTTAGCGAAGCCTCTATCCGAGAAATCCTGGGGCAATCCTTAAGACGCGGCAAGGTAGAACTACGTGTAAATTTCCAACGCGCTTTTCATGCTGAAAAAGACCAATTCCACCCCGCCCTACTCGAACAGCTGGCAGCCCAACTTCAAGCCGCCAGAGCGGTGATTGCGGATATTCCCGCTCCGCACTTTAGCGAGGTTCTCGCCCTGCACCACCAAGAACAAGGGTTGGATCACGACGCTTGGCTGCCTGCTATCCAACAAAACCTCCGTGCTGCGCTGCAAGATCTCGATGAGGCCAAGCAACGCGAAGGCGAGCGTCTAGCTCAAGTGATGCTAGAGGTGGCTGAGCAAATGACCGAGCTGGTTGACGAGGTAGAAGCCCATCTACCTGCCCTACTGACGGAATACCACAATAAAGTCACCAACCGTCTGTCTGAGGCTTTAACTGCTGTCAGCCCGGATGGTTTTGCCCTGATCAGTGGCGAAGAGCTCTCGGCACGCATAGCACAAGAATCCTCTCTTTTTTCTCTACGTATTGATGTGGCCGAAGAGATCACGCGCTTGCGCTCCCACATCAAAGAGCTCACGCATATTTTGACAACAGGCCACAGCGCCGACCAAAAATCTCGCACTCGCCAAGGCAGTATAGGTAAACGTCTGGACTTCTTATTCCAAGAAATGAACCGCGAAGCCAATACCTTGGGTTCTAAAGCCGGCTCCATCGAGGTCACCCGCGCTGCGATTGATTTGAAATTACTGATTGAGCAGCTAAGGGAGCAGGCGCAGAATATTGAGTGATGGTTACTCAGGTTTTTAAAAAGTTTAGAGAAGAACCTGACAGTTTTACGCGTGACAATTGTTTGGCGTGTGCTCTTCTGGTGTTACTGGGTGTTCGCAAAGGTGAGTTAACTGAATGAATCCGGCAGAGCATGAGCTCTGCCTTTTTGTTTTCGTTAAGGAAATCCTCATGTCCTCTTCACTTCAATGCCCACGTGGTTTTTCTAAACGGGTACTAACTAGCGAGAAGAAGACACAGCAGGCCATGCGCCGATGCACTGGGGAACACAATTAGAGCCTCTGGTTGCCAAGCAATATCAAACCCATACCGGACATCGGGTACGTCGTGTTAATGCAGTCCTACAGCATCCTGAGCACCCTTGGATGCTAGCTAACATTGACCGTGAAGTTCTTGGTACAAAAGAAGTAGATATTCTTGAATGCAAGACCGCAGGTGAATACGGTGCACGGCTCTGGCGTGATGGTGTACCGGAATATGTGCAAATTCAAGTACAGCATCAGCTAGCCGTCACAGGTAAACAAGCAGCGGATGTCGCAGTACTAATGCACGGTCAAAATTTACAGATCCATCGCATTGAGCGAGATGAAGCCCTCATCACTAAACTCATTGAGCTGGAAGCGAAGTTCTGGCACTACGTACAAACCGATACCCCTCCGCCTGCGGATGGCTCGGACTCCGCAGCAAAAGCCTTACAAACCCTTTACCCTCAAGATGACAGCACGGAATTGGACTACAGCCAAGACAGTCAGATGTCAGCCTTATTTGGTGATCTCGTTGCCGTGCGTCATCAAACCGATCAACTCAAGCAGCGAGAGGAACAATTAAAGCAACAAATCCAAGCGGTAATGGGTGAGGCCAGCAAAGCACTCTTTGAAACGGGGTCTGCCACATGGAAGCGCAGTAAGGACAGCATCACGCTCGACACAAAGCGCCTCCTTGCCGATCACCCTGAGCTATTACAGCAGTACCAGCTCACTCGTGCAGGAAGCCGTCGTTTTTTAATCCAAGCCTAACCCTTCTTTTATCACAGCATAAAGCCAGCCTATCCCTACACGGACGGGCTGGCTTGTTTTTTGTCTTACTAAGGAAACCCCATGATCAAAGGTTTAATGGTTACTCCCCCTACCCTTGGACGCATTGCCATTGGTCGGGTCGTAGAGAAAAACGGGAAACGTCTCCCCATTAAAGATGACCAGTTCACGTTAACCAGCCAAGTACAAACCAAGGAGGGCTGGATACCTCACCCCTTAGATGCAGAGCTACGCCAAGGCGATAACAAGCTGCGCTCCTTACCTATTCGCTTACTGTTTAATGAGCCCGATCTGAACCTACGAGCGGAATACAGCTTATTCGATCGCACCACAGGACGACCCCTATGCGTAGGCAATGGTGACACTTGCAAACGTGTTACACAGGGCGGTATGCAGTCTTTAGCCTGCCCTTCTCCGAGTGGTTGTGAGTTCGGTCAAAGTGGTTACTGTAAGCCTTACGGTCGCTTAAACGTTGTCATCGACCAAGAAGATGAACTAGGCACGTTTATCTTTAGAACCACAGGCTTTAACAGTATCCGTACCCTTGCTGCTCGACTGCATTATTACCATGCGGTGTCGGGTGGTTTATTGGCGTGTATGCCTTTAGAGCTCAAGTTACGAGGCAAGAGCACCACTCAAAGCTTTAGGTCAGCGATCTACTACGTGGACATGACGGTACTGTCCACTTCCCTTAAACTGAGACAGTCATAATTGGAGTTTTCTGCGATACTTTACGTAGGAGACGATTATGAAGAAATCAC
>DUNB01000017.1 GCA_012839585.1 Alcaligenaceae bacterium
CTCGCACCGTTGTCTTTCCGCTTGGGTTTCTAACGAGGTATAATCCATTCCTAACAATTTGGCGCTAGGTAAGGTGTCGGCTAATAATCGAGCTAGCCCTAATCTATATAACGTATGTGGCTCCACAATGGCGATCGTAAGCATTCTATGTCTCCCCTGCCGCACATTTTTTGGATCTCTTTCTTATGAGCAGCTTGCGTAATAAAGCGTTTGGTAAAAAACGTACAGCATCATCTTTTATTTTTCTTATATAAAAACGTATTTTTTTGAACTATCTAGTACCTTAGAGACCTGATAGTAGATTAGTTATTTTTAATAAATAAACGATATAAATACTTTAATAGTAAAACGTTTAGGCGGAAAAATACCGACACCTTAGAGAAGCTAAGGTGCCGATAAACACAACTAAACTACTTATGCATGCTTAAGGCTAATGAAATTATGCATGCTTAGTGTTGCTGGACATATGCATTATTGGCCATGCCGTTTTGAGTAACGGTGCTAAGGTGGGAGTTACTCCAACCAGCCTGGACCACATGGGCGTTATTACCCAAACCATTTTGCATAATAATAGAGTTATGGTTATATCCAGATTGAAGGGCTACAGCAGTGTTGTACACACCGTTCTGGTTGATGGAAGAATCATGACTCTTACCAGACTGAGAGGTAAACGCATCATTACCCAACCCTCGTTGGATAATATTGCTGTCGTTATGGTAGCCAGTCTGCTCTGCGACCGCCATATTTAGAGAGCCATTTTGATTAATGGAGGCTTTTAAACTAACGCCATCGTATTGATTAATCGTGGCGTCGTTACGGTAACCCCCACCTTGCGTAATGGCTGCATCCGCCCAAGAAACATTCCACTGATCAATTACGCTTTTATCGTAATTACCGCTATCAGTAATGCTAGCTTTGGATAAAGCCGTATCGTACTGCTCGATAAAAGCATCACCGTGGTTTCCGGTTTGCATTACCTTGGCAGTATCGCGCCAGCTGTCACCTTGCTCAACCACTGCTTTGTTATCCGAGCGAGTCTGCGTGACGTCGATCGTGGATCGATAAGCACGCACTTGGTTTGCAAAGGCATCGTTACGGTCACGTGATTGCGTGATGGTGACGGTAGAGTTATCGCCGCTGCGGAATTGCTCCACCACCGCTTTATTACTATTACCATTGTTCACCTTAATAGTAGCGGTCACCGTACCATTTCCGTACTGATCAATAAAATCGTCGTTGTTGTTTCCTGTTACGTTGATGGTAGCAGTGGCATTAGCGTTACTGTTTTGTAAGACCACACCATCGTTAAAGCTACCTGACTGGGTAACTGTGGCAGTATCTGCCAGAGCTAGAGCAGGAAGAGTCAAAGCGGCAGCTACAGCTACAGCTAAAGTAGATAGTTTAGTATTCATGTAATTCTCCTCAACACACCAATGAAGACCTTGTATAAGGGTAAAAAGCAATAGCCGGTCTTCGTACTGCTATCGCGTTAACTGCAACGTGCTAACTACCTGTGACCGTCATGGCCTGCACGTCTCCTACAGTATTCGGTCCTCCAACATCGCCTGCTAAGTCTGTGGTAATAGGCAAATTGCGATGGATTTCATTTTGTTTTAAATAGCTCTGAATAATGGCGCTATTCCAATCCTTCTCGTTTTGCAATCTCCAATGACCTTCTTTCAGTCCTTGCACGACCATATGCACCACTGCCGATTCAATCGCTTCTTTGACAGAGAGTTGGGTCGGCTCGTTGTTTGTCACGCCCGCTTCAATTTCCAATAAATCTTTGAAATTCACAAACTTATAAACACTGGGTCGGATTTCATAAGAAAAGATCGTTTTCGTCGTTGACACACTTTGCAAAATGGCCCCTGTGCGCACATCCACAGCACGTAAGTTCACGGTGACCTGATCCACTCGATACTGGGTGGATAGGCCTATACCAAGAAATCGTGCACCCGCACCTCCTGTTCGCACATTACTTTCGTAAGCAATAATGCCTCCATCCATCATGACTTCAGCGGGCTCAAGAGGAGGAATATAAACGGAAGGCTGAGCGCCATTATCTTGAGAGCCATCCAGCGCACGTACGATACGTCGCTCGGTCAATAGTTCTTGCAAACTTTCACGCTCTACCGGAACAAACCACCTTGAATCACGTAAGGCTTTAATCAGCAAAGAGGCGGCACCTTGAGTGACCGAAGTCGAAAAGGAGCTATCGGGGTTAGGCTTGTATTGACCGGTCTGATCACGAAAGCCATACACCGCAACAGTTAATCGTTGTAAAGGTGCAGGTAGTTGTAATAAGTCATGCGTCGCCGGTGAAGTAGGTGTTAAGTGCGCATTACTATTCACATCCGACGGTACCGACGGCACAGCGCAGGCTGCTAAGGTCGCACTCAGCGATAAAGCGAATAACAAACGCAAGGAACGATTTGTGAGAAACTGGCGTGATGTAATCATGGCTGCACTACCCTAAAAGTTGTGGAGGCACCGGTAATACGGTCCGTAGTCGTAATAGTGAGCGTGCCGCCGCCTATATCCACCACACTGACAGTGAAGCTACCTGTCTCAAAGGTCCCTGGAATAAATTTTCCGCTACTATCCACAAACTGAGAGGAAGCGGCCGAAGCTAATCGGCTTAAAACAGAACGCTCTAGCTGATCATTAAAATCCTCAAAAGGCGTACGCTGTTTAAAAGCAGAATTCCAGTCCTCTGCCTCAGGATCTTTATGTTTACTCGTCGCTTGTGCTGAGTTAAGTAGCCAAGGTCCATTAAGTGGGCTACCACCAAAACTTGGGTTAACGGGTGTATAAACTAGCTCGGTCGCATGAGCCGGGGCGTAAAGTACAGTGACTAACACAGCGGCAGCGAGGGTCATTGATTTTTTCACGTTATTATGTCCTCTTCTAAAATTCCTCCGGAGCTAGATCCGGATTATTGGTAAATAAGCGCTCGATCTCACTTCTATTTACGTTTTCTATGACCAAATCCACCGCTACCTCACTGGCTTTTTTAGTACTAGAACGAGCTGGGGCTAGGAATGCGTGATACATACGTTGACCTCGATGCTCCACCCAGACTTCGCTGCCCCAACGTGCCGAAGGCCGTTCGAAAACTGTTAGCGTAAATGGGTTAGCCTCACTGAACTCACGCCATCGATTTGAAAAAAACCGGTAGAACTCATGCCCTTGTACGGTTACCGTACGATTAATCACAATGCCTTTAAGTGGGTCCTCAAAAAGGCCGGTGCTTTTACGCACAATTTCAGCTTGACGTATCGCTTCCATAAAATCAGCAGGTCGCGATTGTTGCTGTTCCTGACTGGGTTGTGTCATAACAGGGCTGGACACCATCAATGCGCTAATAGCACTTGTAAAGATGCATATTCCTTGTTGATAGATTTTTTTCATCTCAGCCCTTTTATGTTGTCTCCGCCTGATACGGTTTATTGCTATGGCGTTACTTTTATAATAATGAGTTTCATTTTTGTTTACATGCGCCGTATTTCCTAGGCTGTCTTAATAAATCCTGGTAAAACCGGCATTAAGACTAGGGAGTTTGACGGAGGCTGTTTAAATACCGTAGGTTTGACATCCTCTACCGCCCCATCTTGTGAGTGATACAGCACAACGATTTGGCTTTGTCGTACTGTTTCAATCTGCTCTTCGGTAAAGCTCAGCTGCGAGCCTGCACCTTCTGGCTTAGTATGTACGCGTCGAACGTTTAAGCCACTACGCTTATGCCTACATGACCACCCGAAGAGCAGCAAAGCATTCATCCCCAACACCAAGCTATACAGAAAAAAGGTGGATAAGGTAGGGAAAATAGGATCAAGTTGCTCAAATCTCGTGGTACTTATTGAATGCTGTAACAACAGCCACAAACCGTGACCAAGCAGATAGCCAAAAACAAACCACCCCATTAGGGTTAACAGTCTGTCCAACCAACTATTAAAAGGATGCCGTTGTGTAGTAATAATCATGACAACTCCTTAATACCTCGATCGGGGCTACTCCAGCGCGCGCGTTGACGACGTAGGCGTAACATGACGACTGGAAAGCTCCAAAGAGTAGTGGAAAAATTGATCAGCCAGTAAGCAAAGGGATACCAGATGATCCAGAACATTGATCGATGCAAATCAGTCTCATAGCGTCGATCAATTAAGGTGCTTACCGTAAACTGCAGTAAGCACATACCTGCAAGCACCATTCCTGTGAAGGATGGTGGAAATAAACCTTCTATCTGCATGGCCGCTGGCAGCGGTAAGAGCTGTCCGGTTAACCACACCAGTACCGCAACACCTAGCGCAAAACTCCACAAAGTAGACAATAAGTACTCGACAATGAGTGGCCACAAGCTGCGGTTTTCCCAGCGCACGACTTGGGCGATGTACTTCAAAAACGTTTCCGCACCACCTTGAGCCCAGCGTAAGCGCTGCTTAAATAGGCCTTTTAACGTTTCTGGCATCAGTACCCAACACAGCGCACGAGGCTCATAAAACACCTCCCAATCGGCCAGCTGGAGCTTCCAGGTCACATCAATATCCTCGGTGATCATGTCTAAACTCCAATAATCCACCTCCTCTAGCGCCTGGCGTCTGAAGCTAGCAATCACCCCTGATATCGTAAAAACCTTGCCATAAACGCGTTGGGTACGTTTGATTAACCCAATAATGGAAGAAAACTCGCCTACCTGAATCCGCCCAATAAGCGTAGATCGTGTACGAATACGCGGGTTTCCCGTGACCGCTCCCACCTCAGGATGCGCCAGCATGGGAGCGACCAAGTAGTTCACTCCTTCTGGATCTAATAAGGCATCGCCGTCTATACAGACTAAGTAATCACCATTAGCTGTCACAGCCCCCATACGTAAGGCCATCGCTTTTCCTTGATTCGTTGCTAAGTGAATCACACGTAACTTTTCATGCTCTTGACTCAGCTGATCTAGCAACTTCGCGGTGTTATCACTAGAACCATCATTAATGGCGATCACTTCAATATGCGGATACTGCTGCGCTAAGGCGGCAAGTAGGGTCTGCTCTACATTAAGCTCTTCATTAAAACAAGGGATTAAGATACTAACTAAAGGCATCCCTTCAAGCTGAGGCGGTGGGTCGGGCTTGTAAGACGCGCCGCGCTCATGTTGAAACCAAAAAATCAGTCCGCCCCCCATCCATAAGCCAGACATAAAAAGGGGGTACATGAAAATAAAGTACAGCAAGATGTGACTGGTTAAGGCAAAGACAATCCCAAATGGGATGCCCACGATTAGGCTTAATGCCAGCAAGGCGATGAGTCGTTCAATCATTTTTTTATTGGATACCAGTTAGTCGTGATTTCCGGACGAATCACATTCATCTCAGGGTGGTTGCGCACAAAATCGTCAGGGTAGTAGCCCACATGGCGGGCCCCCTGAGCATTGAGTGCATTCAACCACTGGGCGATCTGCTCAGACTTAATCTCGCGGGGGGCGCCGCCCTTGGCTTCCCAATCCACAGCCTGCACTTCAAAAATAGTGCGCCGCAAACCCTCAGGGTGACGGGCCACAGCCTGCACTAGCTCCCTTAACCAATCAATAGCCTGACTAGACGCTACGCCCTCCATCAACGGCATGGCCATCACCGCTGTCCAATCATAGGCCTGCAAAAAATCATCCAGATTTTGAGCAAACCACTCTTCACTTTCAGGCTTCAAAGCAGGAAGCGCATACATATTTCGCACGGTGACAATTTGCGGACCGTGTTGCTTCTTGACTCGCTGGGCAAGCTCCAGTGTTAAATCCGTCAGAGCGCGTGATTTAAACCTCGTCCAGGCTTGCATTTTGGTCGCATCGGCCCGAATAGCCCCGATGTCGCGCCCAAAGCCCGCCTTCTCATAAGCAGCCAACGCGGAGGGAGAGGCATCCTCAAAGTCATTTAAGGTGGCATCATCATGGAAAATCACACCGTGAAAATAGCTACTACGACCCAAGTCCTCGTACAAATCCCCTAATAGTTTTCGGGCGCGCGGATCAAAGGGTGATAGACGTTGGTAACTTTCTGCAGGAGGTAAAGAAACAGAGCCATCAGGGTGCCACCGTAGTACCCTATCCACCGGCTCATTGGTCTCAATCGCCAGCACAGGCATCCACGCGTACACCTCTACATGAGCTCGTGAGTGCAGCTGCCATGCCGCCCGATTAAAAAGATCGGCTCGCATAGGTAGGTGGCTATTCGGAAAATACACCGAGCGCACTAAGCCATCCCCAGTAGGATCGGCAAAAGCCTGTAAAAAAACCCCACGCGGTCTGAGATCAGCGATTCGTTGCACCAATTCGCCTAGGTTTTTCTCCATTTGGATGGGGTCCGCATCGTACACATAATCTAGATCCACATGTATGATCCGATTAGAGCCAACGTCTTCGCGCGCGGTTATAAAACCAGCAAAAGAATCGATCTTAGGGTCGTTATCCACTAAATAGCGTGGCATATTCATCAAATCATTGACCGTCGCCACGCCATCTGTGAGCGTCATGGCCATCTGATAGCCTTCCTCTGCAAGAATAGCCAGACCTAAGCCACTGGCTCGGCCGTAGGGCCAGACCCAGACGCGGGGAGCAACGCCCGCGTATTTTTTAACGCTGGCAGAGATAGCACGTACGTCATCACGAAAGCGTTTCTGAAACTCCTCATCAGTCTCGTAACGTTTTAAGTCCTGCAGATAACGGTGCGCTGCTGCTACAGGTTGCGTATTTCCTTGCGGATTCGCAATCGCCCCGAAATGCATATCCTGTGTATGCGCGCCTATCTCTACAAGTCCTGACTGCGCCATTTCTTGCACATGCTCCCAGCGCAGAAAACGATCGCGCTCAGTCAGCTGACCACCAAAATCCACGTCTTGATCTACTGGTGTATCCAACCATTTGCCCACTGGGGCCAGAACCGCTGGCCAGTTATAGGCCATTAGCAAAGGAAAAACACGGGTATAAAAACTGCTATAGCCATCATCAAAGGTCAACATCACAGCTTGTGGCGGCAAGGTGCTTTTACCATCACGTGCACTCAACACCTGATCTACGCTGACCGGCACATAATTGTTTTCTTGTAACCAAGAGAACTGCTGACGTAAATGTTCAGTGCTAACACTTAAATAGGCTTGACTGGGGTTGTGATCTTCCACGTCATGGTAAGCAATAACGATGAGTTCGTTCTCGCCCCAAGCTTGCTCTTGTGGTGCGATGCGGCGCTGTTCAGGTGGTAGAAAAGTCGCTGGCTTATAAGTACTGCAAGAGGCCAGCATCACGCTAAATAGCCACAGCAAAAAGATGAAGGTTGGTTTGTTTTTCATAGTGTGCTGCCTAAAATTTAATCTTCAGATCAAGGACGCCACTGATTTGTCGCTCGCGTTGTCCATCGTAAGGACGGCTCAAAGCCTGCACTGAAAAACCTATTTCCAGATTGCGATCATGCTGATAGTTAATTTCATAGCTGGCTTTTCCTACCCCGCCGCGGCCATAGCCTTGCTGGTGATAGATACCGGCACCAACACTCAACGCATGGCTGACACGCTTCTCATAGCGCTGGTAAAGCAACTGCTCCACGCGCAAACTCGGCACGGCCATATACTCACGACGTGGATTGAAGTACGGTGCATTGATGGATTTACCCCCTGATGCCCACAGCTCCATTTGGGCGTCAACCCGAAAACGCGGATTGGTGTATAAGCGCTGATTGGCCATCACCTGGAGGCTATGACGCAAGTTATGATCAGAAAACTTTGTGGCTGTATAAGCCGCATCCACCCATTGCTCTGTCCCGTTTTGAGCGCGCATGCGCAGCTGGGCCCGATTCGCAGTAATGTTTTGTGCTAAAGCACGATTAGGGACATCCAAAGTTCGATAGTCTAAAGTGGCACCCACTCGCAAATAGTCGTTCAGGTCGTGATCCACTTCCACACTGGCACCCACTTTAGCGCCTTGACCCCAGTCTTGACGTCTCACCAAGGCTTGTGCACTCCAGTCACGAGCACGCCATTGCACTCCCGCCCCTTGCCAGCTCACGTTGTGACCTAGATCGTCATTGGTATTCAAATAGCCCGCCAGTACGGTCGCTCGCCAGTTGTAAGCCATAGGCGTGCTATACCATTGCGCTTCCGTGCGCAAGCCACCTTGACCCGACACATCTGCCCCGTTCCCTCTTTCAAGCCCACTTCGTATAATCAGTTCATTTTTGCGATGGCTATGCCAGTCTTTCTCTAGCTCCTGTACTCGCGTATTAGTGGGGTATTGGCTTTTTGCATAATTCAACAATTCTTCTGCTTGACGGTACTCTTGTAAATCCAATGCGGTCTGCGCTTGGCTGATGATCACATCCTCTTGATGTGGCGAGTAGGTTTCCGCTATTTTCAGATTATGCTCAGCATGACGTGGCAGATTAGACATGCGCTGCGCATCAGCCAGCGCAACACGCAAGTTCACATTGCTCGGTGCCAAAGCACTGGCCTCTGCCAAGTTCTGTCGAGCCGTCTTGAGAAGTCCCGTATACACATAAAGTGTGTTTTTAAGAAGCATCGCATCAGTATGATCAGGGTTAGGTAATGCTTCGGGATTACCAGGCAACCTGTAACTAATGGGCGTATCACGCTCCATCTTCTCTGTTAGCTCTAATGCTTGGGATTCATGACCTGCCTCTAACAACGCAAATGCCAAACCGGTTTGATATTCCAAACGGGTTTTTGCATCCAGACCAGGCTGAGCCAAAGCGCTCTGATAACTGGCTATAGCTTGCTCAGGTAGACGTGAACGCAGCTGCAGTGCACCTAAGGCACCATGGGCATACTTGGGGTATTGAGCCGCCCGCTCCGCATCGATGTCTACCTTCGCGACGGCATCCTCACGTACGTCTACCGCAATCAACCGATCGCCTTGAATACGCTGCTGAAAACTGGAGTTTTCTAAACTCGTGTCTCTGCTCACTAACAGCTCTTCATGCATCTGCACCGCACGGTCCGCCAACACAAAGCGCTCCGCTAAGGTACGCGTGGGTTGGGGGGCTAGACGTGTCAGCTCCGCAGCATAATCAGCCTGTCGGCTTTTGCGCTCATTTGCTGAAAACAGCGACGCATGCTGGGTCTGCCACTCCACGGCTTGCCGATGCAAACCCGCTGTATGCAGGGCCACATCATGGTTACGGATCACCTCCGTATCATGGGGCTGCAATGTCAACGCTCTCTGACTGGCACGCAAAGCCTCATAAGGCTGGCCAGATACACGGTAAATATAGCTACGCGTTAGCCAGTAACGAACCTTAGTCCTATCGGCTTGTAACGCTTGGGTGCAATGCAGCGCTTGTTCGGATTGCCCCGCATCAGCTAGCGTCATGCATAGGCCTGCTGTAAATTCCTGTTGAGCTGGAAACCGTTGTATGCCTTCTCGGTATAAGCGTAAAGCGGGCTCCCATTGCCGACTATCTTTATAAGTCCGTGCAA
>DUNB01000018.1 GCA_012839585.1 Alcaligenaceae bacterium
GACATTAAAGCCACGAATCTCTCGGGGCGTTGGCGGTTGGCTTTATCGATAAAGAAGAAATAGCCCTTGCCTGTGACCAGTTTAACGTAGAGCGCGCGCGTAAACTTGCGTTGTGCCTCGGGGTCACAGGCAAGGGCTATTTCTTCTTTATCGATAAAGCCAACCGCCAACGCCCCGAGATGTACAAAGAGTTAGGTTTGGACATTAAAGCCACGAATCTGTGTACCGAAATCATGTTGCACAGCTCCGAAGACTACACCTATTCGTGTATTTTGGCCTCCATGAACTTAGCCAACTGGGACAAAATCAAAGAGTCCGATTCCGTCTTTATTGCTACTGTGTTCCTCGACTGCTTATGCGAAGACTTTATTCGTAACAGCGAAGGCGTGCCTGGCTTAGAAAAAGTACGTGACTTCACCATCAAAGGTCGTGCGATTGGTTTGGGTGCCATGGGCTTCCATACTTACCTCCAATCCAAAGGTATCCCTTACGGTGGTTTAGAGGCTCAATTCCTCTCTAGCGAAATGGCCAAACACATTTCCGAAGAGTCCTTACGTGCCTCTAAATGGTTAGCTGAAAAATTCGGCGAACCAGAATGGTGTAAAGGCTATGGTGTTCGTAACACGCACCGCACCGCCTATGCACCAACCAAATCCACTGCCCTACTTATGGGTGGTGTCAGCGAATCTTGGTCCCCAGATGCTGGTATGGTGTTCGATATGGCGTCTGCAGTAGGTGAGCTGCGTCGTATTCCTCCTATTTTCTACGAGAAAATGAAAGAAAAAGGGGTATACAACGAAGAAACCATCCGTGACATCATTAACCATATTGGTAGTGTGCAACACGTAGACTGGCTCACCGACGAAGAAAAACAAGTCTTCATGAATGCGTACGAAATCGAGCAAAAAGTGATTCTACGTCATGCCTCGCTGCGTCAAAAATACACATGTCAGGGCCAGTCCTTAAACTTCTTCGTCGCCGAAGAGGGTTCCGAGGACCAAATTGCTGAACTGATCACCATGGCGTTCTTAGATGAAAACATTCTGAGTCAATACTACTTCTACTCCAAGAGCGGTGTAGTGGTGCCTGATGAATGTCTCTCTTGCTCTGCCTAATGTTCGTTCACGACTAGCACCAAGCAGCCCGCTCTCTCAAACAGAGGCGGGCTTTTTACTGTCACCCCCGTCTTGCCTCACCCTGCGTACAGCATCACTTCTTTTTTGTGGTACGGCTTTTATGATGACAGTATTCCTTCGTCTTTTTAGGTTCCATCATGCTTTCTTTTTTTGAGCGGCGTGTATCTCCATACCCAGACACTCCTTTACACACACCGCCCCCGGGCTTTTTTGCTTTTATGTGGGCTTGTAGCAAAGGGATGCGTGGTTGGATCGGCTTACTTGCTCTCACCTCGGCCGCTTTGGCTGGTTATGAGGCACTACTCTTTGCCATGATGAGCCAGGTCGTGGACTGGTTATCAGCAATATCTCCTGAGAATTTTTGGCAAGAACAACGAGGCACGCTTTTGGGCTTAGCCAGCATCTTGCTCGCTAGTGTGTTACTGCTGGCCTTACATACCATGGTTATGCATCAGGTTTTGGCTATTAATTTTCCCATGCGTTTACGTTGGGTCTTTCATCGCCTGATGTTAGGCCAAAGCATGTCCTTTTACGCCGATGAATTCGCTGGGCGCATTACCACAAAAATCATGCAAACAGCCTTAGCTGTGCGCGAGGTGTTTTTTGTGGTTGTCGATGTATTAGTGGGCGTCAGCATTTATTTAATTGGTATCCTAATTTTGGCTGGCAGTTTTGAGCTGCGTTTAATACTGCCCTTTTTAGTCTGGATCATTGCCTATATGGCGGCCTGCTTTTACTTTGTGCCGCGCCTAGGTCAAATAGGCAAGCAACAAGCCGATGCCCGTTCAATCATGACGGGTCGCATCACCGACGCCTATACTAATATCGCCACCGTTAAATTATTTGCCCATACTCGCCGTGAGGCCGATTATGCACGTTCGGCCATGGATCAATTCAAGTCCACCGGTTATGCCCAAATGCGTTTAGTGAGTTTATTTGAAACCACCAATCACATCATGATCACCGGCTTATTATTGGGTTCTACCAGTACCGCACTCTTTTTATGGAGTGAAAATCAAGCCAGCGCAGGCGTTGTTGCAGCTGTGATTGCTATGGCATTACGTTTGTCAGGCTATTCACATTGGGTGATGTGGCAAATGACCGGTTTATTTGAAAACATTGGTACCATCCAAGACGGCATCAGCACGCTGAGCAAGCCTCGTCACACCATGGACAAACCTCACGCCGCAACACTACGCGTCCCCCATGGCAAAATCACCTTTAAAGACGTGAGCTTTGGCTACAAAGAGCAAGGCAAAAAAGTCATTGATGCCTTAAATCTCACCATTGAACCGGGTGAACGTATCGGCTTGATTGGGCGCTCCGGAGCGGGTAAATCCACTCTGGTCAATTTGCTTTTGCGCTTTCATGATCCACAACAAGGCGCTATTTATATTGATGAGCAAAATATTGCCGATGTCACCCAAGACAGCTTGCGCAGCGCCATCGGTATGGTGACTCAGGATACCTCTTTGCTGCATCGCTCTATGCGCGACAATATCTTGTATGGCCGCCCGGATGCTACCGAAGAGCAAATGCGTCTGGCAGCTCAGCGCGCCGAGGCCACTGAATTCATAGAGAGCCTGAGTGATATGCACAACAACACGGGCTACGATGCCCAGGTTGGAGAACGTGGTGTGAAATTATCAGGGGGTCAGCGTCAGCGCGTGGCCATTGCTCGAGTCATGCTCAAAGATGCACCTATTCTCTTATTAGACGAAGCTACCAGTGCATTGGACTCTGAAGTTGAGGTCGCTATTCAAAATAGCCTAGACCAGCTGATGCAAGGCAAAACCGTGATTGCCATTGCCCATCGCTTATCCACCATTGCCGCCATGGATCGCCTAATTGTTTTAGATAAAGGCAAAATCATAGAGGAGGGTTCACACGAAGAGCTCTTACAACTAGGCGGTATCTATGCCCGCCTGTGGGCTCACCAAAGCGGTGGTTTTCTGGTGGAACCGATGAGCAGTGAGCTCTAAGTCTCTGGTAGAGGGTGACTAATGGCGTTGATAGATGCCGATCATTAAATAAAAAGCGTGTTAATCATCCAATTAACACGCTTTTTTTTAAATACTACGTACGCGCTCTGCGGTAAACGATTCGCAGGCCAACATGATCTCATTACCAGACATGATGGCTTGCTCTAGGTTTTCCGCGGTAAACTGTAGTTTTTCTAACATAGAAGCAATTTCATCATCGGAAGACAGCTGCGCGTACTCGCCAAATAAATCATAGCTGTGCGGACTCCAGCAAAAGGTAAAGTCAGCATTAGGACGAATCAACACCACCTCGCCCTCTTCGCCCATACGCGCTCTGGCCATATCTAAACTGCCCGTACCAAAAACGGCTTGCGTTCTATAGTGCACACCAAATTGTTCAAAAAACCAATCATCAATCATGCGATGCGCTGCCTCTGGAATATTTTTTGGCGCGCGATCTGAAGGCGCATAAAGAGTAATTTTATCCTCGGCCAATGGACGGGATAGGCCCCTATAAACAGGTAAGCCACCTGTTAAGTCTTCCCATTGCTCCGCTTTAAACCAGACTCCTTTGCTACGATCTACGTTCATTTTAGTTTTCATTTTTCTCATTTTATACAATAAGGTTAACCAACAAAAATGTCACACTCCCTTTTCATCTTATAACAGAAAGAGGTCAAAAATAAGACCGGTCGGCCTGCCGAAGTGCGCTTTTTAGTCCAGCCAATTGATTTGGTTCAAGTGCCAGGTCTCGGTGGCGGGCTTAAACTCAACCAATGCCTCGTAGGTCTTGGCTTGTGTACCACCCGTTCTAGGCGTCGCATCAACGGTGGCCTGTATCACAAACTGGCAGTTCCCAACGGCTTTAGAGCTTGTCTTGGGTAAAAAAGGGAACTGGACTAGCTTCATATCGGTCAAAGAGAGTTCTACTCCCTCTTTAGTCTTATTATAGGCTTTGACCACATCGGTACAAATGGCCGCAATGCGCTTTTCCTCTTTTTCTAGGGCTGAATACGATTTTTTATAAACAAACTCATTCCAGAAAGCCAAGCTCATCAAGAGCGCCGCGCCTACGGCGATGTAATAAAAACCTTTACGTTTTATCGGTGCGTACTCTGCTGAGGTATCCTCTTTAAAGTACCAGCCGCCCCCTTTGATCATTAACACAATGGAGATTACCGCTATTGCAATCACAAGCCATAACATAAATTTCAATCCAAAATAGCAAAATATGGCTTATTGTAATGCTTTTCATCTTATGACGCGTATTAACTGTATACCTGTAGAAGAACTCAGCCGCCAGCATCTAGTAGCCGAATACCGTGAGTTACCTCGCGTTTTTGCTTTGGCACGTAAAGCCGCTTTACGTGGCTTTAAAGCAGAAGATGGCCCCGAGGAATACACCTTGGGCAAAGGTCATGTATTATTTTTTTATACGCGCTTGCGGTACTTAGCGTTGCGACAGCAACAGCTGGTCGATGAAATGTTACGGCGCGGTTATCAGCCGAATTTCACTGACTCGTTGTTTGAAAATTACGCCGATATTCCGGCTTATATGTGGCAAGATTGGACACCCACTGAATCCGCTCTACGCCTTAATCGACAACGTATTGCAGAACGCTTAGCACAACAAGAAAAGCCTAGCGTTTAGTCTAACTGGGCTTCTTGCCATCCAGAGGCCTCATAGCCTGAGGCAACTGCAACAAATGGCGTTTGCTTTGTACAGAGGCCCACTTTTCATGCTCCGACATCGGGGGCTTGGGTCGGCGTATACGCGTCCAATCAGGATGTTGTGCTAGTCGCGCATTGAGCTCTATAAATTCCTTTTGACCCTCTGGAATTTCGGTGGCATTGACGATAGCACCGACTGGACATTCTGCAACACAGATAGAACAGTCGATGCACTCGTCCGGATGAATCACCATAAAGTTAGGCCCTTCGAAGAAGCAATCCATGGGACAGACCGTGACACAGTCTGTGTATTTGCACTGGATACAGGCTTCGGTAACGACGAAGGGCATAAGGTGACTTAGTTATTGCGTAAACGACGTGTGTAGAACACACCCCATGACAGCCCTGCTATCGCAGCAGTCAAGGAAGCGCTTAATACACCCAGTTTAGCCGCACCCAGTAAGGCCTCATCACTAAAGGCTAAGGTGCCAATGAATATAGACATAGTGAAACCAATACCAGCTAACAAACCGATAAGTAATACACCAGACCAACTTACGCCTTCGGGTAGCTGACAAATTCGCAGTGCTACAGCCAAACGACATGCCGCGAAAATACCCAACGGTTTACCTACCACTAAGGCCAGCACCACACCTAACATCACGGTCTGTGCCCCACCGGAGGAAAGATCAATCCCTTGGAAGCTAACCCCTGCATTCGCCAAGGCAAACACCGGCATCACGATAAACGACACCCAAGGATGTAACTGCATTTGCACTCGAGCTACAGGTGGCAACATTTCGCGCTGTGCCTCGCGGATATTTTCAATGGACTCTAGCAAGACCATTTCATCTGTCTCTGGGCTTTTGCTCTGCTCGCGAATGCGGTGCATGTTCTTTTCCACCTGTGTCAATGGATCCTCAAGTAAAGGACGGGCATAAACAGGTGTCATCAAACCCAGTGCCACCCCTGCTAAAGTAGGATGCGCACCGGTTTTAAATACCCCAAACCAGAGAACTGCACCAGGTATAATGTAAGCATAAGCAGAGGCAATACCTAGGCGTTGCCAAGCAATCACCATCACTACACCCAACAATACATACCAGAAACCGCTGTAATCCAATCCACCAGAATAGAAGAAAGCAATAATCAATACCGCCACAATATCATCGATAATGGCAACAGCGAGTAGTAAAATACGTACGTTAGAGGGAATGGATTTACCCAATAGGGCCAGAACACCTACCGCAAAAGCAATATCTGTTGCAGTGGGAACCGCCCAGCCTGAACTAAGCGTTGGGTCCATATTCAGCGCCATATAAATCAGCGCCGGTATGGTGACCCCACCCGCAGCAGCGGCTAAAGGCAATGAGGCTTTGCGAAAATCCGATAAGGCTCCATCGTGGATCTCTCGGCGAATTTCCATACCAACAACAAGGAAAAACACCGTCATTAAGGCATCATTTACCCAAAAATGTAAGCTGTTCGACATGGCGAAATCGCCCAGTTGAAAAGCGACTGTTTGGCCCCAAAAATCGTGATAGCCATGAGCATACGGCGAGTTCGCCCAAATCAGCGCAACCACTGCGGCCAAAATAAGCACAACGCCACCAAAGGCTTCAATATGAACTAAACGGGAGACCAGATTCGAAACAGACTGGTTGATGCGATGGCCCAAAGGAAGCGTATTGGGAGAGGTATGGTTTTTCATAAATGCGTCAAAAACAAGATGCATAGGCGGCCCGACCCATGCGTTACCTATTCATCTAACCCCATGTTAGACAAATACCCAGGTAGAGCGTAACGTAATTTGACAGGCTATGCAAATCACATTCTTTGCACTCCATTTTTTTATGACAACAAAAAATGACAACTAAACTTGCTTCAATTATTGAATTCAATCCTTGCTTAAGCTGCGGCGCCTGCTGTGCGCATTATCGCGTTTCTTTTTATAGTGGCGAATTAGCTGGCGAAACCGGCGGCTGCGTGCCTGTAGAGTTAACCACGCAGATAGGCCCTTTGCGAGCCTGCATGAAAGGTACTGAGGTAGGTAACGGTCGCTGTATTGCTTTGCGGGGCGAACTAGGTCAGGACGGTATTCATTGTGCTATTTATACGAACCGCCCCAGTCCATGTCGTGACTTTTATGTGTATGACACACACGGCAAACCCAATCCCGACTGTCAAACACTACGAGCGGCTATAGGCTTAGACTTGCTCCCCGACCAGCCACAACCTCCTGATCACAACAACCTAGATCAAGCTGCCTAAACTAATCAGAAACTTGTGCTAACCGTTGTCGTCTGTGCTCAAACACACAGATGGCAGCGGCTGCCGCCACATTAAGTGACTCTACGGTAGGGACTTGCGGAATAAAGACACGTTGATCAGCTGCCTGCAATAAGGCTTCTGCCACGCCCTGCCCTTCATTACCAAACACCCAGGCGGCTTGAGGTGCCAAGTCCACCTCATACAACGACCTAGCGTGCTCTAAGGCCGTCGCATACAAGGGAATGGCAAGACGCTCTAAAAAGTGCTCTATGCTCACCCCTTCGTGCAAACGCATCGCAAAATGTGCACCTTGTGCACTACGCAACACTTTTTGTGACCACACCCAAGCGCAGCCCGGTGATAAATAAGCTTGCTCTATGCCAGCCGCTGCCATGGTACGTAATAAGGTTCCCACATTCCCCGGGTCTTGAACTCGATCCAAATACACGCAGCTTTGTGTGATGCACCATTGGTCAGTGGATGACGGGGCCGTCACCAACAGTCCTATGCCCTGTCCTTGCCCTACCTGCGACAGTTGACGCATCAACCCACCCGAAAGCAAGAGACACTGTTGTGGATCAAGTCGAGCCGCGACAGCCTGTAAAGCCGAGTCTGCTGTCAAACGCGACTCGTCAAATAAGGCATACTCCACGCTATAACCGGCATCCAACCAGGCTCGACTTAGATTCAGTCCTTCGAGCCACACATAAGGCGGACTGCCCACTTTTTTGCCTTGAGCCACGCGTAAAACCTGTTTAAAGGTGGGATTGTCTTTAGAGCTAATCGCTTTCATCAGTCTGTCTGTAATTGTCTTTTTACCGGCGCAAAACTACGGCGGTGCTCTGGGCAAGGACCGTGCTCTTGCAGTAGCTGCAAATGCAATTTGGTGCCATAGCCTTTATGCTGATCAAACGCATAATTCGGGTATTGCTCATGCATCACTAAACACGCCGCATCACGCGCTGTTTTCGCTAAGATAGACGCCGCTGAAATCGCCGGCACCTGATCATCCCCTTTGACAACTGCCCGTGCTGGTGCCGCCAAATGTTGAGGGACTCTATTGCCATCAATCAAAATAAACGCGGGAGCTATAGGTAGTTGTGCGCACGCACGTTGCATCGCCAACATTGTCGCCTGCAAGATATTTAGCTGATCGATTTCCTCAGTGCTGGCGCTGGCAATACACCATGCCAAGGCGTCTTGCTTAATTCGCTCTGCCAATACATCACGGCGTTTGGCGGTCAATTTTTTGGAATCCGCAAGTTCCACTATGGGTTTGTTCGGATCCAAAATCACTGCTGCAGCAAAAACCGGGCCCGCCAAAGGGCCGCGCCCCGCTTCATCCACCCCAGCCAAATGGGGGTATTGTGCTAATAGCGCCTCTAAATCAGCGAGCATGAGCCAGTTCCAATATCTTTTGCGCTGCAATTTTAGGGGTATCTAAGCGCAAACTCTGATGAATAGTCAGGAATCGTTGTGCCACTTGATCGCCCCACTTTAGGTCGAACAGCGCTTTTTCTGTTGCCTGCGCGAGATTTTCCGGCGTGGCATGTTCTTGGAGCAATTCAGGAACCACAAAATCCTGCGCTAAAATATTAGGCAAGCCCACCCACGGAGTAGTGGGTTTATCTTGTCCTGACTGCCATGCCATCAGTTTTCGCATCAACGGTGATAAGACATAAGAAATCACCATCGGACGCTTAAAGAGCATGGCCTCTAAGGTCGCGGTGCCACTGGCCACCAACAGGGCATCAGCCGCTTGCATGGCATCCCAAGCCGCGGGCCGACTTTGCTCCGTTTGCTCGCTTTGGCGCAAGATACGCAAGTGCTGTATGGGATACTCTTTTAAAATGGCGTTGAACTCTGCCTCACGCTGCGCATTGACCATGGGCACAATGACTTGTAAATCTGGATAACCCTGCTGCAGTCGTTGCACCGCCTGTAAAAAGCGCGGGGCTAACAGGGCAATTTCGGCGCGCCGACTCCCCGGCAACAACGCCAGAACCTTGGCCTCTGTAGGCACATTAAGACGCAAACGTGCTTCGGCTTTATTGGGTTCTAGGGGAATATTTTGTGCTAGGGGGTGTCCCACACAGGTCACGGGCACGCCTTCCTTTTGGTAGATTTCAACCTCAAAAGGAAATAGCACCAACATGTGGGAAACGGCCTGGCGAATTTTATGAATGCGTTCGTAGCGCCAAGCCCAAATGGATGGCCCTACAAACTGTACCGTGGGTATGCCTTGTTTACGTAGCTGCATTTCCATGCGCAAATTAAAATCCGGCGCATCAATGCCCACAAACACATCAGGGGCATTTTTTTTCCAGCGACGCAAACTGCCGTAATAGGTCTGCAGAATTTTAGGTAGACTTTTGATGGCATCGGCATAACCAAAAATGCTCAACGTATCCATGGGATACCAGCTGTCTACCCCTACCTGCTGCATTTGTGGTCCGGCAATACCACTGACCTTAGCCTGCGGGTCTAATTGATGAATGCCTTGGACTATACGTCCGGCAAGCAAATCCCCAGAGGGTTCGCCTGCCACCATGCCAATCTGAATCATGGACGTGCTATACCACGGCTGGACTGAGATAAAAAGCGCGTCATTACTTCTACTGCAGCTTGTCCTTGAGGGTCTTCTCCTAGCTTTTGCATTTCAGCTAAGGCTTGCTCTACCGTCAGCTGGCGTCTGTAAAGCAACCTATAGGCATCTTTAACTGCCTTAATGCTGTTGCTAGTAAAGCCGCGACGTTTCAGGCCTTCGGTGTTTACGCCACTCGGTCTAAAAGGATCGCCCGTTCCAATCACATAAGGGGGGATGTCTTGGCGCACCGAGCTGGTACCACCCACCATAGCATGGGCGCCAATCCGCACGAATTGGTGCACAGCGGTCAGCCCACCCAACACAGCCCAATCTCCCACATGGATGTGTCCGGCTAGCTGCACACTGTTAGCAATGATAACGTGATCGCCGATTTGACAATCATGCGCAATATGCACATAAGCCATAATCCAATTATCATGGCCTAAGCGCGTCACACCCACGTCTTGTGTAGTCCCTGTGTTAATGGTGACATATTCTCGCACCATATTGCCATCGCCAATTTCTAAGCGCGTTGGCTCACCGGCATATTTTTTATCCTGCGGCATACCGCCTATAGAACAAAAACGATAGAAATGGTTGTTTTTACCAATGCGCGTATGCCCATCGATAACACAGTGGGGTCCCACTATGGTGCCTGCATCGATAGAAACATGCTCTCCGATCACACAATACGGCCCAATTTCTACGTCATCCGCTATGACTGCACCAGGAGCAACTAAAGCGGTAGGATGGATACGACTCATGGTTTATTTTTCCAAAATACGAATCGCGCACATCAGTTTGGCTTCTGCCACGACCTGACCATCTACCAACGCCTTGCCAGTGTATTTACACATGGAGCGACTAATACGATCTGCCACCACTTCTAGACGCAACTGATCCCCAGGCACAACCGGTTTGCGAAAACGCGCGCCGTCCACACCCACCAGGTAATACGCGACTTTTTGGCTAGCCGCATCGACTTCGGTATCGCCTTCGAAGGAAAACAGAGCAGCAGCCTGTGCCATTGCTTCGATAATGAGTACGCCCGGCATCACTGGATGGTGTGGAAAGTGACCGGTAAAAAATGGCTCGTTCATGCTGACATTTTTTAGGGCCACAATGCTTTTTCCGGGAACCATTTCAATCACGCGATCTACTAACAACATCGGATAGCGATGCGGCAAGCGTTCCATGATTTGTTGTATATCTAGTTCCATAGTGTTTTCCTACTTATGCTTTTGCTTTTGATCGTGGCGCTCTAAATCGCGCACACGCTTACGTAATTGAGAAAGCTGTGAAATAACAGCCGCATTGTATTGCCAATCCTTATGCTCAGCATAGGGATACACACCGCTATAGCGACCCGGTTTTTTAATGGATGAGGTCACAGCCGTACCACCCGAAATTTGCACATCATCGCAAATCTGCAAGTGCCCTGAGATCATTGCGGCCCCGCCGACAATACAGCGTGCACCGATCTGGGTTGAACCCGCAATACCCACACAGGCAGCAATCGCGGTTTGTGTGCCTATATGCACGTTGTGTCCAACCATAATTTGGTTATCTAGCTTGACGCCATCCGCGATCACGGTGTCATCTAGTGCGCCACGGTCTACCGTAGTATTTGCACCAATTTCCACATCATTACCGATGCGAACCGAGCCTATCTGAGCAATTTTTGCCCAACCGCCCTCTGGATGTGGAGCAAAGCCAAAGCCATCGGCCCCAATCACACAACCGCTATGTAAGATGACCCTATCAGCGATCTGAATCTGGTGATAGATTTTTACCCCTGCATGCAGTAGCGCATTTTTACCCAGAGAACTAGCGTTACCAATCACACAGCCCGCGCCAATACGAGAGCCTGCGCCTATAGTGACATGGGCTTCGATGACGCAATGCGGACCAATATGAACATCATCAGCAATGGATGCGGATGGATCAATGACGGCTGTAGGATGAATACCCGTTGGTAAAGTTTGAATCCTTGACTGATCAAACCACTGGGCCAACAAGGCATACATCAGGTAAGGTTGCTCAAATAAAACAACCGCATAAGGCGGTTTGTCTGACAGACTTTGGTAGTCAGCAGCCGTCATAATCACAGCGGCTGCCTGACACGTTGTTAATTGAGTACGCCATTGCGGATTAGACAAAAAACTAATTTCCGTCCCACCCGCGTTCTGTAATGAACCAATACCCTGTATTTTTATGCTAGCTGCTGTCTGATCTACCAACTGGGCCTGTAGCCCTTGAGTTTGTAAAAAAGACAGCAACTGTTCCAGCGTAGGTGCTTGTTCAGCACTAAGCAATACCGGCATGATTAACCACCTAAGGCTTTTAGAACCTCGTCAGTGATGTCTACACGTGGACTAACGGTTACTGCATCTTGGATGATGATATCGTAGCCTTGAGTATCAGCAATTTTTTGAATTGCCGCATCGGCTTTGTCCACAATAGCGGAGAATTCCTCGTTACGACGACGGTTGAAGTCCTCTTGGAACTCTCGACGTTTGCGTTGTAAATCGGAGTCTAGATCAGCCAATTGACGCTGACGTTTGATGCGATCTGCCTCAGACAAGGCTGGTGCATCTTTATCAAATTTTTGAGCGTCATTGCGTAGTTTGTTAGCGAGATTTTGTAGCTCATCGTCACGACGCTTAAACTCAGAGTCGATTTTTGCTTGAGCCGCTTTAGCTGGCTGAGAATCTCTAAGAATACGCTCGGTGCTAACGAAGCCGATTTTAGTTTGAGCTTGTGCTACTGGTGCTGCAACTAGAGTAACACCCAGGGCTGCAGCCATAACTAAAGCACGGTTGCTACGACCTAATTGGTTAGCCAATTGGCTAAGTTGTAATGCGAATTTAGACTTCATGAAAATCCACCTTGCTAAAAATACTGCTAAAAAATGAAATAGGACTAAAACCCTGTACCGATCTGGAACTGGAAGGCTTGTTTTTCATCACCCGGTTTCGCGTTCAGAGCGCGACCATAGGAAAGCTCCAGCGGTCCCATTGGCGACTGCCAAGAGAAGCCAACCCCTGCGGCGTACTTCCAACCACACGCGTCCTCGGCTCGATCACCGGCTTTACCTAAAGCACACTGACCACCAGGATTGTCAACGCGGCCCACATCACCAAATACGAACCAGCGTAATGTACGGTCACGAGTGGCACCAGGGAATGGCAGATAGAGCTGTACGTTACCCACGACTCGACGTGATCCACCTAGGAAGTCACCAGTCAGCGTATCACGCGGACCTAACGAGGCGCCCTCATAACCACGAACAGAGCCAATCCCGCCGGCATACACGGTTTTAATAACAGGGAAGCTACGGCCACCATAGGCTTTACCCCAATCCACTAGGCCATTTAAAGCCAAGGTGTAATTAGTGCCTAAAGGAATGTAATACTGCTGCTGCGCGCTAAGCATGTAATAACGCAGGTCCATTGTCGCTACATCGGCGCCTAGACGTGTGTAACCACCACGAGTCGGTGCTATGGCACTATCACGGGTATCTTTGTCCCAACCCACGTTAAAGATAAAAGCATTGGTGCTTTTACCAAATTCGCGCACAAAGTCTTGATAAGCCAAAGGCGTATAGACGGGATCCAGTCGATCTAGACGGTTATGTTCAAAGCTGGCACCCATGTAGATACGATCATTTTCTGAAATGGGCACGCCAAACCTTAAACCGGCACCAATGGCTGTAACCTCGTAGTCACCTTCCGCGTAACTATTATCATAAGGGGTAGTGCGACGATAGTACAAAGAAGTGGTTTTACTTATGCCATCTTTAGTCCAGTACGGGTCTGTGTGAGCCAAGACCGCGGCGCGGTTTGATTTACTGGTATCTAGCTGTAAAGACAAACTATTACCGCTACCAAAAATGTTTTCTTGACTAATCCCCCCCGAAAGCATGAGCTTATCAGTGGAGCCATAACCTACGCCCAGTTTAATCATACCCGTGGGTTTTTCTTTTACATTGACCTGTACGTCGATCTGATCGGCAGTACCCGGTACAGTTACCGAGGTGGATGTCACGACCA